>JAJYDP010000157.1 GCA_021777365.1 Chloroflexota bacterium
CCACAGCGTGTCGTACCCGCGCTTCCCGAACCACCGGCGCGCCTCCACGGAGGCCGGGACGCGGTCGAGGTGCCGGCGATCGGGGCGCGCGAGCTGGACGGCGGTCGCGACGCCCATGCGCAGCCGTTCGGGCACCGACAGGGGCGCGAACCGCAGCAGGTCGAGCGGCGAGTCGAACGGATAAGGGCGCCCGGCGTGCATGACCGCCATCGGGCCCTCGCGCCACTCCAGCCGGTCGCCCAGGCCAAGCCGCTCGATGAGCTCGAGGGTCTCGCGGTCCTGCGGGAAGATGTGGTGGTAGTACGGCTCGATGGGCTCGCCACCGACCCGGATCGCGCGCGCGAGCCCTCCGACGCCCGGCGTGGCCTCGACGAGCGCGACAGACTTGCCGGCGCGCAGCAGATGGTCGGCTGCCCCCATGCCCGCCATGCCCGCGCCGATGACGACTACGTCGACCGACCGCTGGTGCATTCCGCTCCCTTGCGCGCCCTGCGCTGGAAGTATCGATCACGTGACAAGAGACGGCCCCCCGCACCGCGGGGGGCGGGTCGAGAGATCAGGCCAGCTGCGCCGCGCGGCGTCCCCTGCAGCCGCCCGCGACGATCCGTCGGCCGGCCGCCCACCGTCCAGTCGTAACGCGCCCGGTAGAGGCCAAAGCCAGGAGGCCCGCGTAGGGGCGAACAGCGGGATGGGCATCCGCACGGTGGATTCCCAGTAGGTCTGCCATCGCACGCCGAATCGGAGTCGCGACACCCCGGCGAAAGGGCCAGCGGCGATGAGGACGTCGGACAGCAGGAACAGCGTGTGGAGTTCGACGCTGTAGCGTCGGATCACGCGGGGAACTCCCGGTCTTCAGTGCGGGCGCGTGAAGCCGGACCTGGGCGACTGCTCGGGCTCCTCGCAAAGGGAACCGTCGCTCCGTCTCCTTCGCGACCACGCCGCTGGCCGGCGCGGCAGTGCATTCCCCTCTGCAGAAGCAGGACGCGGCGCTGCGCATGGTGCGCCACGGAGGCCAGGGGTCGCTGTACGAACGTGCGCGACCCGGTGAGTGGGACCTCATCCGACGGGCCGCACTCGGCTACGCTGTCGACCTCTGCACCCCACTGGAGCTTTCGAGTGCGCGAGACGTACCCGACGCACCCTGGCGGGCCGACGACGGCACTGATCGTGATGGCGACCACCGTTGCTGCGACGTTCACCATGCTGTTTGCTGGCGGGTCGGGCTCCCTGGAAAACGGGCTGTTCCGCATCCTCTACGACCTCGGCGCGGCGTCGGCGTTGATTATCTGGCTGGTGATGGGCGCGTGGCGCCCAGGGTGGCTGCCGTCGAGCAGCCTCCTGGCGGCGATCTCCGCCGCCCTCGCCGTGTTCACCGTGGCCTCCGTCACGTCCCGCGTCCCTCGGCTGAGCCTCGAGATGCTCGGATACGCCGTGCTCCTGGCCGGGCTGTATCTCCTGCTCGTGACACTCATGCGACGGGCTCGAATCCGCAAGCATTTCCAGGCGCTGGCACTGGTGCTGTGCGTCCTCGTGTGCGGGCTGTACCTGCTGCAGGTATTCGAGGCATGGCAGGCGTGGTGGCTGGTGGTCGGCCACCTGGCGATCCCGCCCCTCCGCCCCGGGTACCTCGGCCTCTCGCTGGGTTCGCCCAACCCGATTGCCACGCTGGTCCTGCTGCTCGGCGCGTTCGGGCTCGCGACGGCGCCGCTCGCTCGCACTCGAGGACGGATCCTGGCGGCCATGCTCGTCGCCGTGGTGGCGATCGTCACGGTCATCACGGGTTCGCGGGGCGCGTGGCTCGGTGGAGGAGTCGCGCTGGTCGTGTGTGCGGGCGCCGCGCTCGTCTTCTGGCCCGGCACACAGGCAGCGGCGATCGCGTTCGTCCGAAGCCGGCGTGGTGCCGTGGTCGCGACCGTCGCTCTTGCATGCGTCGTCGTGGCCGGCATCCTCGCCGAGCGCAGCGGCAGGCTGACGCTCGGGGACGAGGGCTATCGCGAGGCGTTCGCTGCTGCCAGCCTGCGGATGCTCCAGTCGTCTCCACTCGTGGGCATCGGACCCGGCGTCTGGCAGATACTGCGCGCCGCCAACGAGACGGCCACGCAACCTGACCTGTACATCCCTCACGCCCACAACATCTACCTGCAGACCCTGGCCGAGTTCGGGTTGCTGGGCGTCGTGGCGGGCGTGGTGCTGGCGGCGAGCCTCGGCTCCCTGATCATCGGGGGGCTCCACTCGGGCGACGCGCCGCGGCGCCGAGTCGCGCTAGCAGCCCTGTTCGGCATCGTGCTGCTCGCCACGCAGCAGCTGGTGGACATGCTCATGAACGTGCCCGCCCTCCTGCTGGCGATCGCATTGCCACTGGCCTGGCTGGACGCGACCGCGGAGATGCCCCCTGCGACTCGACCGGTCGCCTCGACAGGCGTCGACCCGGCGCCGACCGTCGGTGCGGGTGTCGGGGCCCGCGGGATGCCACGTCTCCACTCCTGGCGGATCGCGACGGGCGGGCCCCTCGCAGCAAGGCGGGCACTCGCACTGGGGGCAGCCGCCGTCGTGCTCGTCATCCTGGCCGGGCTGCTGCGCGTCGAAGCGGTGGCGGGCAGGATGCAGCCAGCGATCGCCGCGTCGGACGCCGGGCGGTGGGCCGACGCCGTCGCGCCCGCGCGCGAGGCCGCGACTGCCGACCCCGCCGTGAGCGCGTACTGGTTCACGCTGGGAGTCGCGGCGGCCAATGCCGGCGACCTCGCTCTTGCCGCCTCGGCGCTGCAGACCAGCGCGAGTGCCGATGACTACACCTACGCGTGGCTGGACCTCGCAGCCGTTCGATGGCGCGGCGGCGACCTCGCCGTCGCGCGCGAGGCCCTCGACCGAGCGGAGCGCCTTGGATGGCAGCGTGCGCCCCTGGCGATCGCCGCCGGCTGGCTGCGCGAACAACTCGGCGATCGCACCGCCGCGGTCGCAGACGACGCCGCCGCCATCATCGCGGCGCCCACGCTCGCGGGAGACCCGTACTGGCGCTCTACCGCTACGCTGCGCGGCATGTGGCCGGCCATCCTCGCCGCTGTGCACGCCCAGGTGGCGCGCAGCCCAGGGACGGCGGCCGACCATGCCGGTGCGCTCTTCGCCGTAGATCTGATCGCGGGCAGCACGGGCGATGTCTCCCGTGATCTGGGGGCGCTGGATTCGCCCGGGCGCGCGCTGGCGGAGGTGGTGGTGCCAGCCTGGCAGGGAGTTCCCGGGGCCGAGGCCCGCCTCCAGGCGCTGGCCGAGGCGCATCCGCTCGAGCCTAGACCAGTGACGTGGTGCCAACTCGTGGCCGCCCGGAACGGCGAAACGACGCTGGTCCAGCGATACGGAACGTGGATCGCGCAGGGACTCTCCGGTGGCGCGCCGGTGGCGCGCATCACATTCGGCCGCCCGCAGCCGTACGCCAACGGCGTCCTGGACCGCTACGGGTCGCTCTATCGCCGTCCGGTACCGGCCGATCAGGTCATCGGCATCCTGCCGCAACTGTCATTCCAGGATCACTTCTGAGCGATCAATTCGATGGACGCGCCAGGGCCGTCGTACGCAATCGCGTAGGCCGGCGGCGCGGCGATGGTCTGGCGCAGTGTGGAGCAGCAGTCCGACGGTGACAGCGGGCCCGTGAGGCGCCCCTTCGGGAGATAGACATAGGTGGGCGCGACGCCGTAGCGCGCCATCCATTCGGCCACGCAGGCATCGGCTGCGCTCGAACATGCCTGCAGGCCGGCGTTCATGTCGTACTGCCGCCACCGGCGACCGCTCCCGAGCCATTCATAACCTTGGATCGTGGTCACGCTACGTCGGAGCGGGAGCGTCGGGAACACTCGCTCACCTGGTCGGCGTCCCGGACTGCGACCACGGCGAACGTTGCGTCGGTCGGCGTATTCGCGGCAATCCAGGCCATCGAGGTTCGCACGTCCTGTGGCACGGCATGATCGGGGGACCCGTCCTGGACGGGCCGGAAGATGGCGCCGAGGAACGTCACGCACGTCAACCCCAGGACCGAAAGGCGCACCGCCCGGCTGCCAAGCACGCGGCCGACTGCCGAGAAGTCGCTCGCTTGTGCCCGGTGTCCGCGGCCACAACCGTGGCGCGCATCGCGATCAACGCGAGCAGCCCGGTGCCCGGGTGACGCCGCCGCCGGGGATGAGCCAGTCGAAGGTCCGCGGCAGCAGGGCGAACGCCCCGAGCGCCACGACCGCAGGGAGCCACGAGCCCAGGAGCCGTCGCGCCAGCAGGTAGAACACGGGCAGCATCAGGACCGTGCAGATCACCGGCCACCACTGCGCAGCTCGAGCAACGGCACGGGCAGGACGTTGCCGCCCAGGGCCATCAGCCATGGCCCGAGCGGCGGGTGGGCGAACGGGATGTCGGCGGCGTTGTACGCGGTCGCCGCCGGAATGCCCATCCTCGCGCGCTCGATCTCGAGGTTCATCACGTAGAACATGCCGGCGCCCACGGGAAGACCCGCCCCCAATCGCGGGCGCTGCCGCGCTCCCCTCGTCGGCTGCGCGCACCGGGCCGACTCACGGTGCGTAGATCGTCGACGGTCATCGTCACCTGGCCGTCAGCTGGTACACACTCGCGCCCGGCCCGTCGTAGACGAGGCGTACGCCCGGGGCTTGCCCTAGGGACGAGCGGAGCGCGATCGTCCCGTCGTTCGAGGTCGACGCCTCGCCTAGAAGTGGCCCCTTGGGAACGTACACGTAGAGGCCGGCTGCGCCCGTGCCGACCCACGAGCGCAGGCAGGCATCGGTGCTGGTGGCACAACTCTGGAGGGCGTCGTCGCGGGCCACCCGCTGGATCCACGCCTGGTGGCCCATCCATTCCCAGCCCTGCACGGTGGCCACACTGCGCCTATCGGCAAGCACAGGGAACCACTCCGATGTGGCATCCACCCACCAGCCGTAGCCGGTCACAACGGCGAACTGGGCATCGACAGGCGTGCGGTGCGCCACCCACGCCATCGCCTCGCGGTTCGCGGGCGAGAGGGCATGCAGCGGATCGTAGGGCGTGATGGGGACCTTGAGCGCCGCCACGACCCCCAGGAGGAGCGCGGCGGCCAGGACCAGTCCGCCGAACCGATCGCGCACGACGGATCGCGGCCACAGGGGTTCGGCGTGCGGGTCCGTGGACGGCTGGATTGTCGCGAGGATCACCTCCCGGATCCCGATCGCGACCAGCATCGCCAGCGGCACCATCGAGTACTGCGGGCCGCCCCGCGGATCGATGACGAAGATGGCAACGACCCAGACGGGGAGCAGCCACCGACGGTGGGACGCGCAGTACAGGGCGCCGAGGAGCCCGATCGCCGCGAGGAAGGCCATGTACGGCTCGTCGGTGAACGTCCACGTGAGGACGTACTGGAAACTGTCGTGAGCGTCGAGCCCCGTCTGGCCCCCCGAGAGCAGGGGACCTGGGCCGAACCGGAGCAGGGCGACCGCCCACCATGGCGCAGCGACGATTGCCGCCAGGGCGAACATGCCCAGCGACGCGAGCAGCGACCTCCAGTTCCGTCCCACGAAGACGAAGATGACGACCACCGACACGATCCCGAACAGAGCGCCCTCGGGATGGGTCAGCATCGTGAGCCCGGCGAGTATCCCCGTGGCCAGGGCCGACCCGCGCGACCGCGTCCGGTAGAAGCGGGCGGCCTGCCAGATCGCGAGCACGGCCAACAGGTAGCCGGGCGATCGCGTCAATCCGCCACCATCGATCATCCAATCGAACGCGCGCGGCAGGACCGCGAACGCGTACGTGGCCAGCAGCGCCTCGAACCTCGACGGAAGGATCTCCCGAGCGAGGAGATAGACGGCCCCGATCGTCAGCACGCTGCCAACGAACGGGACCAGCATCAGGATGGCGATCATCGACATGCCCGCGAACTGCGCCAAAGCCGCGGCCAGGTAGAACGCGAGCGGTGGATAGACGAACGGGATGCCCACCCCGTTGTACGAGCTGTACATCGGGAGCGCGAAGCCCGCCCGACGCACGTCCTCCGCCATCGCGTAGAACAGGCCCCCGTCGTTGAGCGGAAAACCCGCCGCGAGGATTGGAATGGCGCGGACGACCAGGCCGATGATCATGGGGAGGCTGACCGCGCGGATCTCCTCGAAACCAGCAACTGCTCCGGGCGACCGGGGAACTAGCACCTCGGTTGCGCGGCGCCCGACCCGCTGGCTGTCACCGAGATGGTCTCCGAGCATGCCTCTCCCGCAATCCCCGCCCCATCGAGGCAAGTATCGCAGCCGACCGTGAGGTCGTTCGCGTGTCGGCGAGCCCGACAGGATCGACGGACCGAGAACGCAGGCCAAGTTCCGGCAGTCGGTATGGTACGAATGCGCCATGCGGGCGAGGTCGGACTTCAAGCATCGTCTCAGACGTGATCGCTGAGCCCTCTGCGCGTTCGGGGCCCCGCGTGGCAGCCGTGGGGGCTCGCCCCGTCCCCATCCTCGCGGTATATGCAGGGTCGCGTGCGATCGTGGCGCTGGCGGCCCTCGTCGTCGGTCCCCTCGTTCCGCGTAACCCCGCCCTGACAAGCGCGGCGGGCGGCCCGCTGCTAGCGCAGCTGACGAGTTGGGACGGCTGGTGGTACCTGGGGATCGCGCGTGACGGCTACCATGCCGCGCCGCTCACCGGCCAGTACCACGACTACGCGTTCTTCCCGCTGTACCCGGCGCTCGTCCGGGCGCTGTCCCTGGCGACCCCGGCGTTTGATGGGCTGATCGCCGTACTGCTCTCGAACGTCCTGTTCCTGGTCGCGCTCGGGTTGCTCTACCGCCTCACAGCGGAGGTGCTGGACGAGGAGCGGGCCGCTTGGTCGTGCGTCGTGCTCTGCCTCTTCCCGTTCAGCTTCGTCTTCTCGATGGCGTACGCAGAAAGCCTGTTCCTCGCCCTCAGCCTCGGTGCGCTGCTGGCCGCGGAGCGCGGTCACGCGGCGACCGCCTCCCTCCTGGCCGGCCTTGCCGGGCTCACGCGCCTGCCCGGCGTGCTCCTTGTCGTGCCGCTGGCCCTCATCCTGTGGAAACGCCTCGACGATCGCCGAGCACTTGCGTGGCTGGTGCTCGTGCCGCTCGGCGCGGTCGCGTTCACGGCCTGGGTTGGCACGTTCGCCGGCGCGGCGGGCGGCTTCGGCGGCGCGCAGGCGGCGTGGGGGCGCAATGGCATCGGAGCCGCGGCGGCCATCGGTGGCAACCTCGCGTCACAGCTCGACCCGCTGCGGCTTTCCTTTCTCGTCGCGCTGCTGGCCTACGTCTTCCTGCTGGTGTACCTGCGCCCCGATCGCATCCCACTCCCCTATGCCACCATCCCGATCCTCACGCTCGCCGCCGTCCTGATGTCCGGCGACCTTGAGTCCGTCGGGCGATACGGCATGGTCGCGTTCCCGTTCGTGTGGGTCCTCGCCGGCCGCCGCCGGTTCCGGGCCCCGTGGACAGCACTCAGCGCAGTCCTGCTCCTGGCCGCGTCGGTGGCGGCGTTCTCGGGCCGGATGACACCGTAAGGTGGCCCCCGTGACTGCGCAGGACCTGCCCGACCTCTTGCCGGACGTGCCAGCACGACGGGCGCTGATAATCTCCGAGTCCCTCCGCGTGCCCGCCATCCTGTTCGTCGTCGCGTTCGTGGCGCGCGTCGTGACCGCCCTGCCGTTCTTCGCGCCCGGGTATCCCGACGCGGTGTACTACCTGGCCACCGCGCGCGAGCTCGCCGCCGGGCACGGCTTCACGATCCCGTACATCTGGGCCTTCGTCGACACCGGGGGCCGGCTGCCCGCGGTCGGGACGCTCCCGATCCCGTCGAACGAGCACTGGATGCCGCTCGCCTCGATCGTGCAGGTGCCCTTCATCTGGCTGCTCGGCCCGACGTACCTCGCGTCCGCCCTCCCGTTCTGGATCCTGGGCGCGCTCGGCGCCTCGATCACGTACCTGCTGGGCGTCGACGCCGGCCTCGGCCGGCGGACCTCGATCGCGGCCGGCGCGCTGATGATCATGCCCGGGGCGGTCGCGCCGTACTTCTCGCAGCCCGACAACTTCTCGCTGTACATGGTCCTCGGCGTCACGGCGATGTGGCTGTGCGTCCGGGGCGCGCGCGGCAGCCGGCGTGCGTTCGCGGCGGGCGGGATCGTCGTCGGCCTGGCGATGCTGGCGCGGACCGACGGGGTCCTGCTCGGCGTGCCGTTCGTGTGGGCCTTCGCGACGGAGCTGTGGAGCCGGTGGCGGTCCCGAGGGCAGGCCGGTGCCCGTGCCGCCGTCCGCGTGGGCTGGCCGGCCGCCATGGCCTGCTTCGGACTGTTCCTGCTCGTGATGGCGCCCTGGTGGATCCGCGACCAGGCACTCTTCGGCTCGATCTCGCCGTCGTCCTCGAGCGGCCGGATCCTGTGGATCCGGACCTACGAGGACCTCTTCAGCGTCTCGACGCCGGTGACGCCCGCCTCGTTCTTCGCGCAGGGGCTCGGCCCGCTCATTGCCAGCCGGGTCGGGGGTCTGGTCTCGGCGCTGGTGATCCTCGGCTCGCAGCCGCTCCTGATCTTCCTCGTCCCGCTCGTCGCGGTCGGCTGGTGGGTCCAGCGGGCGAACCCGGCGTTCCGGCCGTGGCTCGTGTACCTCGTGACGTTCCTCCTCTTCAGCGGCCTCGTGTTCGCGGTGCACGTGCCCTACGGGATGACGCTCCATTCGGGCCTTGCCCTGGTGCCGCACGCCTACCTGCTCGCGATGGTCGGCCTCGCGGCGACGATCCGCTGGATCGCGCAACGCCGGCCGCACTGGGACGTGGAGCGCGCGACGCGCAACTTCACCGTCGTGATCGTCGCGGTCGTGTGGGTCATCGGCGCGGTTGCGACGGTCATCCTCGCCGGGCTGTGGGGCCACGAGGCCGACTACCGGACGGCGCTGCTCGACGCCCACCCGATCCCCGCCTCGGATCGGCTGATGAGCGCGGACCCGGGGGCGTACTGGTATCGCTGGGGGATCACGGGTGTCGGGACGCCGAACGATCCGCTGCCCGTCGTCCGCCAGGCCGCCGAGCTCTACGACGTCCGCTGGCTCATCCTCGAGAAGAACCAGATCGTCAGTTCGCTCGCGCCCGTCCTCGCCGGCAGGTCACGGCCGTCCTGGCTGTCGCCCGCGCTC
>JAJYDP010000158.1 GCA_021777365.1 Chloroflexota bacterium
TACGGGCCCGAGCTGCTCGACGCGTTCCGCGCCTTCCGGGCGCTCTTCGATCCCCGGGGCCGCATGAACCCGGGCAAGCTGATCGACGCGCGTCCGCTCGACGCCGATCTCCGCTACGGCCCCGGCTATCGGCGGCCGTCGCTCCCGCCGTCGCACTTCCGCTTCGGGGCCGAGGGGACCTCGCTGCAGGCGCACGCCGAGCGCTGCGTCGGCGTGGGCAAGTGTCGGCGCGACGATTCGGGCGTCATGTGCCCGTCGTACCGGGCCACCCGCGACGAGCGGCACTCCACCCGGGGCCGGGCGAAGCTGCTCCTGGAGCTCTTCCAGGGGGAGGTGACGCCGACCACCTGGCGCAACGAGGACGTCCGCGCGGCGCTCGACCTCTGCCTGTCCTGCAAGGGCTGCGTCACCGACTGCCCCACCCACGTCGACATGGCGGCCTACAAGGCCGAGTTCCTCTCCCACTACTACCGCGGCCGCCTGCGCCCCGCCTCGATGTACGCGTTCGGGCTGCTCCCCTGGGCGCTCCGGGTCGCCACCCGTGTGCCGCGCCTGGCCAACGCGCTGCTCGGCGCGCCCGGGCTCAGCCGGCTGGCGCGCCGTGCCGCCGGGATCACCACCGAGCGCCCGGCGCCGCGCCTGGCCGGGCGGTCGTTCCGCCGGAGCCCGGTCGCCGCGGCGCGGCGGGATGCCGCGAACGCCACGGTGGTCGTCTGGCCCGACACGTTCACCGATGCGTTCTCGCCAGGGGTGGCCGAGGACCTGGTGGCCGTGCTGGAGGCGGCAGGGGAGCGGGTGGCGGTCCCGTCCCGCTGGGCCTGCTGCGCCCGCACGCTCTACGACGCCGGCATGCTCGCGCTCGCGCGCCGCACGCTCGCCAACCTGCTGGACGTGCTCGACCCGTGGATCTCGGCCGGCGTGCCCGTGGTGGTGCCCGAGCCCAGCTCGCTCGCCGCCTTCCGCGACGAGCTGCCCGCGCTCATGTGGCGGGACCCCCGGGCAGCCCGGCTGGCCACCCTGGCCCGCAGCCCTGCCGAGCACCTGCTCGCGGCTCCCGGGTTCGCGGCCCTCCTTGCCGGGCGGGCGAATGGCACCGGGATGGCCGCCGCGGGGATGGGCGGGGCGGGCGCGTCCGATGCCCGCGAGGCCGGTGCCCACGCGTCCAATGCCCGCGAGGCCGGTGT
Organism: Chloroflexota bacterium; assembly: GCA_021777365.1. The sequence continues at coordinate 1,185 of JAJYDP010000158.1, forward strand.
CCCCGCGTCCGACGCCCCCGCGTCCGATGCCCGCGAGGCCGGTGCCCCCGCGTCCGACGCCCCTGTCTCCGATGCGAGGGCCACGGTGCGACACGAGCGTCGGCAGGTGGCCGTGCATCCGCACTGCCAGGGCCGCGCCGCCGGGCTGCCCGCGGCCGACCGGGCACTGCTCGAGCAGCTCGGGTTCGAGCCCGAGATCCTCGACGCCGGGTGCTGCGGGCTCGCCGGGTCGTTCGGCTACTCCCGCGAGCACGAGGCGCTCTCCCGGCGGATCGGCGAGGAGCACTGGCTGCCGCGCGTCCGGGCTGCGGCCGGGCGGAGCGAACAGCTCGTCGTGGACGGCTTCAGCTGCACGATGCAGCTGTCCCACCTCTCGGATCTCCCCTCGACCTCGCTGATCTCCCTGGTCCGCCGCACGCTCGACGACCCGTCGCCGTCTTCCCGCTGAACCGGCCGTGCGCCGCCCGCGCGCCCGGCAGCATCTGCGACCCGCCCATCAGCGCCGGGGACCGCGCGCCCGTGGTCTCCGGACGCGGTCGCTGCCCCCCGGCCCCGCGGTGGCGCCCGATGCAGCCTCTTGGCGGATCCGCCGCCACGGCCCATCATCGACGTGAACCGCGGGGGGATGCGGCGCCGTCTGGTTGGCGCACTCGACGGCCTCGCGCCGGTCGAGAAGTGGAGGTGGGCAATGGGCGAGGTCCTCGCGGTGATCCTCGCCGGCGGCGCCGGCGAACGGCTCTCGGTCCTCTCCTCGATCCGCTCCAAGCCCGCGGTGCCATTCGGGGGCAAGTTCCGGCTGATCGACTTCAGCCTGTCGAACTGCGTCAACTCGGGCATCGACGACGTCCTCGTCCTGACCCAGTTCAACCCGCGCTCGCTGATCGACCACATCGGCACGGGGCGGCCGTGGGACCTCGACCGCATGCGCGGCGGCGGGATCAAGATCCTGCAGCCGTTCATGTCGCGGGACCACAGCGGCTGGTACCTGGGGACCGCCGACGCGGTGCGCTACAACCTGCACGAGATCGACCAGGACGGCGCCGACCTGGTGGTGGTGCTGGCCGGCGACCACGTCTACAAGATGGACTACCGGCCCATGATCGAGGCCCACCGTCGGACCGGGGCCGCCGCCACCGTCGCCGTGATGACCGTGCCGCTGGCCGAGGCGTCCCGCATGGGGATCTGTGCGCTCGACGAGCAGGGGCGGATCGTGGACTGGGAGGAGAAGCCGGCGGTCCCCAGGAGCAACCTCGCGTCGATGGGGGTGTACGTCTTCACCCGCGCCGCGCTGCACGACTGGCTGGACGAGGCGCACGCCGACTTCGGGCGTCACGTCATCCCGGCCATGCTGGCCGGAGGCGCCCCCGTCTTCGGGCACCGCTTCGAGGGCTACTGGCGGGACGTGGGGACCATCGAGGCGTACTGGGCGGCAAACCTGGACCTGGTCGGCCTGGTGCCGCCACTGGACCTCTTCGACCGCAGCTGGCTCATCCACACGCGCTCGGAGGAGCGCTCACCCGCCAAGCTGGGTCCCGACGCGCTGGCCCGCTACTCGCTGATCAGCCACGGCTGCATCATCAACGGCATGGTGCACAACTCGGTCCTCTCGCCCGGCGTCAGGGTCTACGAGGGCGCCATCGTGCGCGACTCCGTGATCCTGCTCGACACGGAGATCGGCCCCGGTGCGGTGGTGGACACGGCCATCATCGACAAGTTCGTGCACGTCGGCGCGGGCGCCGTGGTCGGCGCCGGCGAGGAGCGGCACACGCCCAACGTGGACGAGCCCGACCACCTCTCGAGCGGGATCACGCTGGTGGGGGAGCGCGCCCGCATCCCGGCCGGGGCCTGGATCGGCCGCAACTGCCTGATCGGTCCCCGCGTCGAGGAGGCGGACTTCCCCGGGCCCGTGGTCTCGTCCGGCCGCTCGATCAGGCGCCCCGACGCCCTCGCGGACCGGACCGAGGGCGCGAACGACCGACCCGGGGCCGCGGCGCAGCGGCCCGAGGGAGCGGCCGGGCCGCCTCCCTCGGGCACCTGAGCGCGTCGATCAGCCGGGCAGCTGTCCCAGCGTCACCCGCACGGTGGCCTGCGTGCCGTTGGAGTGCGTGATACTGACGGAGACCGTCTGCCCCGGCTTCATATTGGCCAGCACGGTGGCGAGATCCGCCGCGGACGCGACGGCCTGACCGTTGATCGCGGTGATGATGTCGCCCGCGTGCAGGCCCGCCTTGCTCGCCGGTCCTCCCGGCACCACGCTGTAGACGAGTGCGCCGCCGCCGGCGAAGAGGTCCGCGCTCTCGATCCCGAGGTACGCGCGGTGCGAGTCGATCACCTTCCCATACTGGATGATCTGGCTCGCCAGGTCCTTCGCCACGCTGCTGGGGATCGCGAACCCGATCCCGGCCGCGGCGCCGCCCAGTTGCGGATCCGTGGCGGCGAGGGTCGGGATGCCCACCACCTGGCCGCTCAGGTCGACCAGCGCGCCCCCGCTGTTTCCCGGGTTGATCGCCGCGCTGGTCTGGATGACGTTCGGCAGTGCCACGCCGTTCGGCTCGGAGACCGTCCGACCCAGGGCGCTCACGATCCCCTCGGTGACGCTGCTCTGGAGCCCCAGCGGGTTGCCCATGGCCAGCACGATGTCGCCGACGGAGAGGGTCGAGGAGTTGGCGAACGTGGCGGGCTGGAGACCCGTCGCATTGGCGCGGATGACGGCGATGTCGTTCGGGACGAACTCGCCGACGAGAGTCCCGCTGACGGTCCTGCCGCTGGCCAGGGTCACCTGGAACGACGTCGAGGAGCCGGCGACATGGGCGTTGGTGACGATGTCGCCGCGCGAGTCGAAGATCACGCCGGACCCCAGCCCGCTGCTGGTCTGGATGAGGACCACGGACGGGTTCACGCGGTGGATGACGTTGACGAACTGGGACTGCAGTGCCTGCGCCTCGACAGCGACGTTTGCGCCATCCCCCGCCGTCCCGGATCCGCCCGAACCTCCGGCCTGGGCGACAGCCGCACTCGAGGCCGCCGGCCCGGCAGAGGCACCGGGAGACGCTGCGCCCGTGCCCGCCTGCCCGGTGGAGGCAGCCGGCGACGCCGCGACCGACGCCCCGGGCGCCGCGCTGCCGACTGCGGCCGACGGCGACGCGCCGGGCGATGCCGCGGTGCCCGGGGTGGACGTGGCTGACGCGCCGCACCCCGCAAGCAGGGCGGTGGTGAGGATGGATGCGGCGAGCAGCGAGTGCCGGCCGTGTGTCATGGTGTGCCTCCGGATGGCCCGCTCTGCGGGCATGGATCGTCCTGTTGCGCGCTCCACGCAGGCCCGGTCGCCGTCCTGGGCTGGACGACGCCGGGAGTTGCGCACGCGCGGCTCGACCGGGGTTCGATCCCGACGCGGATACCGTAGGACACCCCGTGATGTCGCCGGGATACGATGCCGGACCATCGGGTTGCAGCACACTCGCAACCCCGGTCGCCAGCCTCGGGCATGCCGGCCGGAGGGGCGGTCACGTGCGATAATGCCGCGCAACACCCCGAGAGGAGGACCCGTGAGCGGCGCCACCGGACTCGCCCCAGATCCCGCCGAGTACCGCCGTCGGCTCGAGGAGCAGACGGACGATCAGGTCGATGCCTGGGCCAAGGAGCTGATGCGGGACGTGTCGATCCGCGTCGGCGTGCGGCAGGTGATCCGGGACTTCCAGCGCGCGGCGCGCATCGACGAGGCCGGCCTCGAACGGGTCTACGCGGCCGGGGGCGGCGCGCCGGCCACCATCGGCCGCAGCGCGGACGGTGAGCTGATGGTGCCTGCCATCTCCCTGTGGTGCCTGGTCCCCGGGATCCGCCACGAGACGCCGGACGGGCGGCAGCGGATCATCGAGTATCTCGTCGAGAACTTCGACGAGATCGTCTACGTCTAGCCGCGGTCCCGTAGATTCCCGGGCGTCGGCCGGGATCCGGTTGCCTGGCCGCTGAATCGCGGCTGCCGGCCGGGGTCCAGGTACCGGGCCGGAATCCCGGCCGCCGGGCCCGCGGCAGCGGGGGCGAGACCGGGCCGGCCCCTGCGAGGCGGGACTCCGGCAAGATGCCGGCCGCGGCCGGGCGGCTCGCGTCAGATGCGCGTGTCGCCCGCCCTCAGCAGCGCGATCGCGTTCTCGAGCCGCAGCTTGGTGATGGTCAGGTACTTGGCCAGGTTGGAGCGGTCGATCTCGCTCATCCCCTCCAGTGCCCGCGGCGCCCGCAGGACCGCCACCAGGTCCTCGATGGCGTCGCTGAGGTTGGACTTGGAGGAGAGCAGCGCGTCGTCACCGGTCGGTACGGGTCGCGGCTCCGGTTCCGCCTCGGCCCCTCCGTCAGCCGGTTCCGGTGCCTGGACCTCGGCCGAGTCCTGCGCCGATGCCACCTCCCCGGCCGCGGTCAGGATCCGGCGGCCGCGCTTCGGCGCCGCCTCCTCGCCGTCGGCAGGGGGGCGTCCCTCGATCCGGGCCTTGAGCCGGACGAGGGTGAGCTCGCCCCGGGCGACCTGGTCGGCCAGCCGCTTGCGGCGGCGCGGATCCTGGACCTTCATCAGCTCGTAGGCGTGCGAGACGGTGTCCTTGCGCAAAGACACCAGCTCCCGGATGTCGGACGGCGCGTCGGCAAGCCGCAGGCGGTTCTCGACGTAGCCCTTGTCCTTGCCGAGCTTCTGGGCGAGCTTGCGGACGCTGTACCCATAGCCGCGCGTCATGCGCTGGTACATCGCGGCCTCGTCGAGGGGCGACAGGTCCTCACGCTGGAGGTTCTCGATGATCGCGATCTCGAGCGCGGTCTCGTCGTCGATCTCCTCGACCAGCGCGGGAATCGTCTCCAGCCCCGCGATCTGGGCGGCGCGCCAGCGGCGCTCACCGGCGACCAGCTGATACCTGCCCGCGGGCAGCGGTCGCACCAGCACGGGCTGCAGGACCCCGTGTTCGCGCAGCGATGCCGCGAGTTCGTTGAGGGCGTCCTGGTCGAGCGCCAGCCTCGGCTGCTCGGGGTTCGGATCGATGTGGTCGACGGCGAGATGGCGCACCGTGGCGCTGCGGGTCTTCTCGTCCGGCGAGAGGAGGCTGAGGATCGCGGGGGAGAGGTCCTCGCGCTCCTCGGAGAGGCGTCGTGCGGCGGCGCCCCGGAAGTCGGGCCTAGCCAAGATCGATCACCTCCCGTGCAAGCTCGCGGAACATGCGGGCCGCGTCCGATGATCCGGCGTAGACCGTCACGGGCCTGCCGGTCAGCGGCGCTTCGCCCAGCTTCACCGTGTTCTTGATGATGCTGTGGAACACGTGGTGGTCGCCCAGTTCGCGCAGCTCGTCCAGCATCTCCCGCCCGAGGAGCGTCCGCCCGTCGTAGAAGGTGGGCAGCAGACCCAGGATCTTCAGGTCGGGATTCAGCCGCTTGCCGCGGATCTGGTTGATGACCTTCACCAGCGCGGTCAGGCCCTTCAGGGCGTAGTACTGCGTCTGCACGGGGATGATCACGCTCTCCGCGGCCACGAGCCCGTTGATCGTCAGGAGGCCGAGCGTCGGCGGGCAGTCGACGAGCACGTAGTCGTAGCGGTCGTCGACCCATCCCGCAAGCGCCTCGCGCAGCGCCTGCTCTCGCCCGATCGCGGAGAACAGCTCGACCTCCGTGGACGCGAGCTCCAGCGTGGCGGGGGCGACGTCGATGCCGTCCGTCTGCGTCGGGATCACGACATCCTCGAGCTGTGCCCGCGAGTCGGCGAGGACGTCCGCCATCGACCGGTCCACCGTGCCGATGTTGATCCCCAGTCCGACGGTCAGGTTCGCCTGTGGATCCATGTCCACGCAGAGGACCCGGAAGCCCTGTTCGGCGAGGGCGCCGGCGAGATTGATCGCGGTCGTCGTCTTGCCGACGCCGCCTTTCTGGTTTGCGATCGCAATGACATTCGCCACGGGCGGCTTCCTCTCTGCGCCGGATCTGTCACGTGCGCGCCGACTGCGTCACGACCGCCTGGGTTCTCACGGTGTCGCTGCGGGTGCAGGCGCGGGGCTCGCGACAGTCTAGCGCCCGCGTCCCCCATATCCCAGCATGGTTTTCCACACCTGGGGCAAGTTGTTCACCGAATCGGTGGATAAGTGCCGTCCGCGCGGGCACGACCCCCGGTCGCATCGTGCCCCCGGCCGTGCTCCGGGAGGCGCTGGTACGATACCGCGACTGTCTGTGCGCAAAGACACCGGAAAGGGGACACGCGTGGTCGGCCGCGACGCGCGCATGGCGCGCCTCCGGGCGCTGCGGGAGCAGAGCCTGATCGGTGGAGGTCCGGAGCGGATCGAGCGACAGCATGCGCAGGGCAAGCTGACGGCCCGCGAGCGGCTCGAGCTCCTGTTGGATCCCGGCTCGTTCATCGAGCTCGACGCCTTCGTACTGCACCGGGCCGGCGAGTTCGGTCTTGACGAACGTCGCATCCCGGGGGACGGTGTCGTCACCGGCCACGGCACCATCGACGGCCGGCTGGTGTTCGTCTTCAGCCAGGACTTCACCGTGTTCGGCGGCTCACTCTCGGAGGCGCACGCCGAGAAGATCTGCAAGGTGATGGATCTTGCGACGCGAACCGGTGCACCCATCATCGGCCTGAACGACTCGGGTGGTGCGCGCATCCAGGAGGGTGTGGCATCGCTCGGGGGATACGCAGAGATCTTCCTGCGGAACACCCTTGCGTCGGGCGTGGTGCCCCAGCTGTCGGTGATCATGGGTCCGTGCGCCGGAGGCGCCGTCTACTCGCCCGCCATCACCGATGTCACGATCATGGTCCAGGGAACGAGCTACATGTTCGTCACCGGGCCCGACGTCGTCCGCGCCGTCACGCACGAGCAGGTGGACCGCGAGCGGCTCGGCGGGGCGACGACGCACACTGAGACGAGCGGTGTCGCGCATCTTGCAGCGCCCGACGAGGCGAGCGCGCTCGACCTCGCGCGCCAGGTGCTCGGCTTTCTGCCGCAGAACAACCTCGGCACGCCGCCCCGTCGGGCCACCAGCGATCCGTCCGACCGCCGCGAGCCATCGCTCGACTTGATCGTCCCCGACGAGCCGACGCGCGCCTACGACATGAAGGCGGTGATCCACGCGATCGTCGACGATCGTGCGTTCCTGGAGCTCCAGCCTGCGTGGGCGGCCAACATCATCACCGGGTTCGCCCACCTGGGAGGCTGGAGCGTCGGCATCGTGGCGCAGCAACCCACCGTGCTCGCCGGCGCGCTCGACATCGATGCATCGGTCAAGGCCGCACGATTCGTCCGTTTCTGCGACGCGTTCAACGTGCCCATCGTGACGCTGGTCGACGTGCCGGGGTTCCTGCCCGGGGTCGCGCAGGAGCACGGCGGCATCATCCGCCACGGGGCGAAGCTGCTCTACGCGTACTGCGAGGCGACGGTGCCCAAGGTGACGGTCATCACGCGCAAGGCGTACGGCGGTGCGTACGACGTCATGAGCAGCAAGCACATCCGCGGTGATGTGAACCTCGCCTGGCCGACGGCGGAGATCGCCGTGATGGGCGTCGAGGGGGCCGTCAACATCATCTTCCGTGACCGCATCGCGCGGGCGGCGGACCAGGACGCCGAGCGCGCGATCCTGGTCCGGGAATACGAGGAGCGTTTCGCGCATCCGTACGTGGCGGCCGCGCGCGGCTATGTCGACGACGTCATCGAGCCCTCCGAGACGCGCCCGCGCCTCATCCGGTCCATCGAGATGCTGGCCGGCAAACGGGAGCGCAACCCGGCGCGCAAGCACGGCAACATCCCGCTGTGATGGCGCGGCGGCAGATTGTCTTTGTGCACGGACACTGCGCCGCATCCGGCGCAGGGGGAGTGCCGGTGCAGGGCCTCGCGTGCATCGCGGCAGCAGGCGCATCGAGCATCGCCGAGAGGCAGCGACGTCCCGACATCCGCGGGGTGGTGATCCCGGGGCGAGGCATCCGGGA
>JAJYDP010000159.1 GCA_021777365.1 Chloroflexota bacterium
CCCCGGCGACCGCCGCGCCGCCCGGCGCCCAGACGGCCTCGCCCGCCCCGGCGGGCGGCCAGGGGTCCGGCGCAGCGGGCTCCGGCTCGTCGCTCACCCTCGTGCTGGTCGCGATCATGCTCGTCGCGGCCGCCGTGCTGGTCGGGATCCTGCTCGCCAACCGGCGGGACGAATCGCCGTGAGCGCGATCGGGGGCTGGATCCGCGCGATCCCGAGCTGGCAGGTCACCCTCGGGGCGGCCCTGCTCGCCCTGGGCTTCCTCATCGCGGCGCAGATGGCGTCCGAGGCGCCCCGAGTCCAGTACACGACGCAGGAGCGCACCCCGCTCGTGTCCACGGTGCAGGACCTCCAGGCCGAGCAGGACCAGCTCAAGCAGCAGGTGCTCGACGCCCGCGCGGCGATCCAGCAGCTCGAGGCCGCCGGCGAGGGCGGCGCCACGATCACCCAGCAGCTCAACGACCAGCTGCAGAACGCCCAGGTCGCCGCCGGCCTCGTGGCGCTGTCCGGCCCCGGCCTGGTCATCCAGCTGTCCGACTCGTCGCTGTCCGTCCCGGCCGACGGCAACGCCCAGGACTACCTCGTCTCGGGCACCGACGTCCTGACCGTGGTGGACCAGCTGTGGGCCGCGGGGGCGGAGGGGATCGCCATCAACGGCGAGCGGGTGGTGGTCTCGACGGCGATCGTGGACATCGGGGGCTCGGCGGTCGTGAACGGAGCGTACGTGGCTCCGCCCTACCAGATCTCGGCGATCGGCCCCGCCACCATGCTCGACACCCTCACCCACCAGGCCGCGTTCGCGGACTTCATCCGCAACCGGTCGGAGGCGTTCGGGATCGGCGTCTCGTACGCCACCCCGGCCAGCGTGGACCTGCCGGCGTACGCGGGCTCGATCAACCTGCGCTACGGCAGCGCCGCCGCGACGCCGCTCCCCACGGCGGTGCCCTGATGAAGCGCGGGAGGGGCCGGATCACCGTGGCGCTCGTCCTCGCGCTGCTAGGGTTCCTGGTCGTGACCCAGGCCCGCTCGCAGGCGCAGGACCAGGGGCTGTCGCAGCTGTCCGTGCAGGACCTCACCGAGCTCGTGGCGAACGTGACCGCCCGCAACAACCAGCTGCGCGGGGAGGTGGCAACGCTGCAGCAGCAGGAGCGCACGCTCCAGACGTCCGTCCAGCGGGGCGAGACGTCCACCACCCAGATGCGGTCCGACCTGACCCACATCCTGGCCTGGTCGGGCGCCCTTGGGGTCACCGGCTCCGGCGTCCAGGTCACCGTGACCGGGGTGCTGCCGGCGCCCGCCGTCGCCCGGCTGATCAACGAGCTGTGGAACGCCGGCGCGGAGGCCGTCGCCGTGAACGGGGTGCGCGTCGTGCCGGGGGTCGTGGCGGCGGGCGACACGGGGCAGCTCACGATCGGCGGCAAGCCCGTCTCCGGGCCGCTGGTGCTCGACGCCATCGGCCAGCCGGAGACCCTGGCCGGGTCGCTGGCACGGGCCGGCGGGATCCTCGCGCAGCTGAGCGCGCAGTTCCCCGCCGTGAGCGTGCAGGCCGTGCCGCAGGACCTGCTGTCGCTTCCGCCCACCGACCGCAGCCTGTCGCCCGCCCTCGGTCACCCGCACCTCTGACCGCCGGCGGGCCCCCGGGGTGGCGCCCTCTGCTACGCTCGGGCGCGATGACAGGCACCCCCGTGATGGAGCTCTACCTCGGCGACGTCGTCCGCCTGCGCCGACGCCACCCGTGCGGCGCGGACACGTGGCTGCTCGACCGCCTCGGCGCCGACATCGGCCTGCGGTGCCAGGGCTGCGGCCGGCACGTGCTGCTGGAGCGGCCGCTGCTCGAGCGCCGCCTCGTCGGGTTCGTCCGGCGCGGCGATCCCTCCATGAGCGCCGCCGTGGCGCCGAAGCCTCAGTGACCGGGCCGATCGCGGCCGCCGATCGCCCGCCGGCGAACGGCAACGGAGCTGGGTACGGCAACGGTTCCGGGCCGGAGGGGCCGCCGCGCGCTGTCGACGTGTTCCGGAACCGGCCGTTCCTGTTGCTCTGGCTGAGCCAGCTGTTCACGCAGGTCGGCGGCAACATGGTGATGTACGCGCTGATGGTCGTCATCCAGCTGGCCACCAGGTCCAGCACGGCCGTCTCGCTGCTGATCCTGACCTTCCTCGGCCCCGCCGTGCTGTTCTCGGCCGTGGCCGGCGTGTTCGTGGACCGGATCGACCGGCGGCTGATCCTGGTGGTCACCAACGTGCTCCGGGGCGTCGCGATCCTCGCGATCTTCCTGGTCGGGCCGCTGCTGCCCGCGATCCTGGCCCTGAGCGCCGCCGTGTCCACGGTCACCGTCTTCTTCGCGCCCGCCGAGGCGGCGATGATCCCGGTCCTCGTCCCGCGAGGCCAGCTGCTGTCCGCCAACGGCGTGTTCACCCTCACCCTCAACGCGGCGTTCGCCGTGGGCTTCGCCCTGCTCGGCCCGCTGCTCGGCGCGCTGTTCGGCCCCGAGGGCGTCGTCGCCATCGTCGCCGGCTGCTACTTCGTGGCGGCGGCCTTCTGCTGGACCCTGCCGTCGGCGCCGCCGGGCCTCGCGTCCGTGGGCCGCATGACCGAGGTGGTGGGCGAGACCGCGGCCGAGGTCGGCTCGACGCTGGCGCAGTTCCGCGAGGGCATGGCGTTCATCCGCACGACGCCCAAGGTGCGCTGGTCGCTCGTCTACCTGGGGATCGCGGCCTCGCTGGTCGGCGTGCTCGCGGTCGTGGGGGCGACGTTCGCCCAGAAGGTGCTCGGCCTGGACCCCAACAACCTGATCGTCATCATCCTGCCGCTGGGCTTCGGCATCGTCACCGGGATCCTCCTCCTCAACAGCTTCGGGCACCTGGCTCCGCGCCGCCGGATCATCGAGGCCGGCCTGGTGGCGCTGGGCGTGCTCCTGGCCCTGCTCGCGGTCGTCGTGCCCGTGGCCCGCTTCCTGCAGGGCGCCGCGACCCAGACCGGGATCGACGCCCTCCAGAACCTGACCTCGCTGCTGGGCATCGTGGAGGCGATCGCGCTGGTAGCCGGCATCGCCTACGCGTTCGTCGCCATCCCGTCCCAGACCCAGCTCCAGGAGGACATCCCGGGCGACACGCGCGGGCGCGTGTTCGGGATCCTCAACATGCTGGTGTCCACCGCGAGCTTCCTGCCGCTGCTGATCGCGGGGCCGCTGGTGGACGTGGTCGGCACCACGAACACGCTGCTCCTGGTCGCCGCGCTGCTGGTCGCGACGGGGGTGACCTCGATCACCAAGCGCGGGCCCCTCAACGCTGCCGAGGAGCGGGCGGCTGCCGGGGGGCCGTCCACGACCCTCGGCCTCGACCCGGTCGCGGTGGCCAGCGTCGTCGAGGTGGGGGAGGCGGCCGAGCGCCGCGCAGCCCGAGCCGCCGCGCGCGCGGTCGCCGCGGCCGCTGAGGCCGAGGAGCGCGGGCAGGATCAACCGGACGCGGCAGAGAGCGCGGAGCAGCCGACTCGCGACGTCGACGAGCCGCGGCCCGTTGCGCCGGGCGCCGGCTCGGAGCCCGAGGTTCGGTCGGAACGCCCCGGCGACCGCGGCCAGAGGTGAGCGGAACGCCCGAGCTCCTGGTGGTCGGGCGGATCGCGACCCTCGCGGGCGACCGCGGGCCTGGCTGGGTGGAGGCGATCGCCGTCCGGGGCGGCCGCGTGGTCGCGGCCGGCAGGCCCGACGACCTCGCCGCGCTCGCCGGCCCGGCGACCCGCCGGCTGGAGCTGGCGCCCGGCGAGGCCGCGATCCCCGGGCTCACCGACGCGCACCTCCACCTCGCGTCGGCGGCGCTCGCGCGCCAGGCGGTGGACCTCGCCGGGTCGGCCGCGATCGAGGACCTCGTGGGGCGGGTCCGCGCGTTCGCGGCGTCGCAGCCCGACCCCGAGGCGTGGATCGAGGGCGGCGGCTGGGACGCCGACACGCTGGGCCGGTGGCCGACCGCGGACGACCTCGAGCGGGCCGCGCCCGGCCGCCGCGTCGCCGTCTGGGCCCACGACCACCACGCGCTGCTGGCCAGCGCCCGCGCCCTCGCGGAGGCCGGCGTGGACGAGGCGAGCGCGGACCCCGCCGGCGGCGTGATCCGCCGCGACGGCGCCGGCCGCGCCACCGGCGTCCTGCACGAGACGGCCGCCCGGCTGGTCGCCTCGCGGGTGCCCCCGCCGGACGAGCCGCGCATCGCCCGGGCGATCGACGCGCTGGCCGCGGAGCTCGTGGGCCTGGGGGTCGTGGCCGTCCACGACCCGGGCGCGCTGGCGCCGCCCTCGGGTCTCGGCGGGCCGATCGCCGCGTACCGCGCCCTGGCGGCCGCCGGCCGGCTGCGGCTGCGCGTCCACGCCTGCGTCCGGCCCGAGCAGCTCGACGCCGCGATCGGCGAGGGGCTGCGCTCCGGGGCGCCGCTCGGCCCGGACCCGCTGGACCGGCTCCGCCTCGGCTGGCTCAAGACCTTCGCGGACGGGTCGCTCGGATCGCGGACCGCGGCACTCCTCGAACCGCTCGACCCGCTGCCCGGGGAGCCGCCGCCGCCCAACGGCGGCTACGGCGTTTGGCTCGCGTCGCCCGACGCGCTGCGCGAGCAGGCGGGCCGGGCGGCCGCCGGCGGGATCGCCACCCAGATCCACGGCATCGGCGACGCCGCCGTCCGCGCCGCGCTCGACGCGCTCGCCCCGACCGCGGGCGCCACGCCGCTCATGCCCCGCGTCGAGCACGCGCAGCTGGTGGCGCCGCAGGACCTGCCGCGGTTCGCCGCGCTGGGCATCGCCGCCTCGATGCAGCCGGTCCACGTCCGTTCCGACGCCGCCAAGGCACGCCGGCTGTGGGGCCCCCGCGCCGAGGGCCGCGGCTACGCCCTGGCCGCGATCGCACGGAGCGGCGCCGCGCTCGCCGCGGGCACCGACGCGCCGGTCGAGCCGGTGGACCCCTGGCCGGGGGTGGCCTGCGCCGTCACCCGCGCGGCCCCGGACTGGGCGCCGGGCACGCCGCCGTTCGGGGCGCACAACGCGCTGGACCTGTGGGAGTCGCTGCGGGCGTGGTGCGTCGGCCCTGCCGTGACCGCGGGGGAGGCGGACCGGGGACGGCTCACCGCCGGCCAGCGGGCGGACCTCGTGGTCCTGCCGGCCGAGGCGCTGGACGCGCCGGTGGAGTCCGGCGGTGCGCTCTGGCACGCCCGCCCGCGGCTGGTCCTCATGGACGGCCGCGTCGTCGCCGGGGGATAGGGTGGCCGGACGGCGGCGGGGGGCGGCCGACGCGAGGACCACTCGGCCGCCAACGCCGGGCGGACGGGGCGGCCTACTCGGCGCCGCGCTGTCGGCGCGCCTCGTACAGCAGCACGGCCGCCGCGATCGACACGTTGAGCGAGTCGCCGACCCCGAGCATCGGCAGGCGGACCGGGCGCGCCGGCGGCGACGGCCAGCGGTCGGTCAGCCCGTCCGCCTCGCTGCCCAGCACGATCGCCAGCGGGCCCGTGAGGTCCGCGTCCGTGTACAGGTCCGGCGCGTCGACGCGGGCCGTGACCACGGCGATCCCCCGGCGGGCGAGCTCGGCCTGCACGTCGGCGCTCGGGGCGGCCGCCAGCGGCACGGCGAAGATGGCCCCCAGCGAGGCCCGGATCGCGTTGGGGTTGAACAGGTCCGTGCGCGGGTCGGCCAGGATCATCGCGTCGGCGCCCGCCCCGTCCGCCGTCCGCAGCACGGCGCCCAGGTTGCCGGGCTTCTCGACGCCCTCGAGCACCACCACGAGCGGGTCGTCGGGCAGGCGCAGGGCCGCGAGGCTCAGGTCGGGGATCGGGACGGTGGCCACGACGCCCTCCGAGCGGTCGCCGTAGGCGAGGCGGTCCAGGGCCGGACCCGAGGTCGGGAGGATCAGCGCGCCCGCGTCGCGGGCGTCCGCGATCGCCTCGCGGCCCGCCTCGCCCAGGCGGGCGAGGTCCACGAAGACCTCCACCGGCGCCGCGCCCCCCGCGAGGGCTCGCTCCAGCTCCCGGAGGCCGTCCACCAGCGTCAGCCCGGCCGTCTCGCGGGCGCGGCGCTCGCGCAGGGCCACCGCGTGGCGGATCCGCGGGTTCTTGGGGCTGGTGATCTCAGGCTCGTACGCGGGCACGCTGCGATCTTCGCAGAGGCGCCGCTCAGCGGCTGGCCCGGCGCGCGGACGGCCCTCGCCTGGGCGCCGCGGGGCCGGGCGCGTGGGAGCCGCCGCGAGCCCAGGCGCCGAGCTCGAGCCGGGCGCCGGACCGCGCGTCGAGCGCCAGCTGGCCGCCCTCGGCCCCGATCCCGAGGGCCTCGCGGAGCATCGCCCCCAGCCGCTCGCCGTCGAAGCCGGGCGTGTGGGCCGAGAGCACGACGAACGACGGCCGAGGTCCGCACAGGGCCGCCAGGTCGAGGAGCAGCGCCGGCAGGTGCTCCTCGATCTGCCAGGCGCCGTTGCCGTGGCCGTAGCTCGGCGGGTCGAGGACCACGCCGTCGTAGCGGCGCCCGCGGCGGCGCTCCCGCCGGACGAAGGCCCGCGCGTCATCGACCAGCCACCGCACGGGCGCGTCGGCCAGGCCCGACAGCTCGGCGTTGCGCCGCGCCCACGCCACCGCGGGCCTCGACGCGTCCACGTGCGCCACGCGCGCCCCGGCCCGCGCGCAGGCGAGCGAGGCGCCGCCTGTGTAGCCGAACAGCGAGAGCACCTCGGGCGGGCGCCCCAGCGCGGCGGCCGACGCCCGCACCGCCGCGTCCAGCCAGCCCCACGTCGAGGCGTGCTCCGGGAACACGCCCAGCTGGCCGCCGGCCGCGGGACGGCATTCCAGGGTGAGGCCGGCGACCCGGACCGGCCACGGGTCGAGCGCCGCGCCGCGGACCCAGGCGCCCCTCGCCCAGTGCAGGGCCGGTCGGGCCCAGTCGGCCTCGGGCAGCCGTCGGGGCTGCGTCGCGCCGGGAGCGGGGCGGTCCACGGTGACGGCGCCGAAGCGCTCCAGGCGGCGCCCGTCGCCGCAGTCGATCAGCTCGAGGTCCGACATGGCGCCATCGTCGCACGAGCGCGCCCCGACATGGTGTCGGTGCGCGGCGCAAGCCGAAACACGGCGCCCGGGCCGCTTGGGACCCGGGCGCCGATGCGTCGATCGTGGGTGGCCGGAGCATGAGGCCCCGGCCGGGCAGGCCTACCTGAGCGCGACGAGGTTCCCGGTGAGCGTCACGGTCGGCCCAGTGGCCCCCGCAGTCGCGGTGGCTGTGACCGAGAGCGTGTCCTTGTTGGTGATGGCGGTCTTCAGCACCTTGAGCTCGGCCTTCGTCAGCCAGAAGCGGTGGGTCGCCGGGCCCGCCGCCGGAGCCTTGAACTTGTCGCGGTTCGCGATGACGGCCGTGGTGCCGTTGGCGCCGTCGTTGAGGCTGATGGTCACCACAGTCCCGGGCTTCACCCCGTAGAGCTTCACCGCGAGGCTCGCACCGTTCCCGTTCGCGAGCTCGGCGAGCGTCGCGCCGCCGTGGACCGAGCCGGTCTTGAGCGCCACGCGCCAGACGCTGTTGCCCGAAGCGGCGAGCGCCGAGGTCGCCGACAGGAGCAGCAGCCCCACGAGCGATACGGCAAGGACGAGACGTCGCATCTACACAACCCTCTTGCTGAGCCCGCCAGAGCGTCTGGCGCTGCGCACATGAGAACGAACGATGGCGCCGTCCGGTATGGGTTCTCAATGAAGGGCGGCATAAGGTTCCGCAACGAGGCGCTCGCGCGCCGCAGCGCCGGCCGTCACCGGATGGGCAGGCCGCGCCACACGACGCCGTAGGTCACGGAGACGACGCTGGCCGCGATCAGGAGACGCTCGGGAAGACCCCTCCAGCGCGGCGAGCCGACCGCCACGAGCGCGAGCATGAACGGCGTGAAGTCGAGCGAGTACCGGTAGCCGTACTGGATGTAGCCGCCGCCGTAGTAGAGCAGAACGGGGACCGCCACCAGCGCGGCGCAGGCCCACAGGAGCCTGGCCGTCGGGTCCCGCCACCCGGCCCAGACCGCGACGAGCAGACCCGGCGAGACCAGCAGCATCGAGAGGCCGTGCGGGTCCGGCAGCAGGAACGGCGCCCGCGACCGGACCGTGAACGGGGTCAGGAGCGCAAGTCGGATGTTCTCGGGCACCTGGACGAGGGCGAACAAGCCGAGCGCCCGGCGGGCCTCGAGATCGGGCGTCGCGAGGTGCGAGATGCCGTAGCCGTTCTGCCAGGGCGAGCCGAAGCGCGCCGCGTTGAAGAGCGCGTAGGCGACCCAGGCGAGGACGACTGGGGCCCCGAGCTCCGCGCCCAGCCGAGCGGCCCTCCCGAGGCGGCGCGCCACGTCGGCCCGCGAGATTCCGTGCAGCCGCTCCCGGAGGTGCATGAGGCCGAACGGCGCGGCCGCCAGGAGCATCGTCGGCCTGGCGAGGAAGGCGAGTCCGAAGAGGATCCCGATGACGACCGGGCGCCGACGCGCCGTCCACTCCATGAGGATCAGCTCGAGGAAGAGGATCCCCTCTGCCTGGGCGAGGTAGTAGAAGTTCCCGAGCACCGACACGTAGAACAGCAGCGTCCCGAAGGCGCCCAGCACGGCCACCCAGTAGGCGGCGGCGCCGGTCGCCCCGAACCGGCGCGCGAGCGGCAGACCGAGCCACGCGGCCGGGATCCCGAACGCGAGCGAGGTCAGGTACGGCGCCACGCCCTGGAGCGCGGGCACCGGGACGAACGGGAGGTAGGGGAGCACCTGGAGCAACCCGACGGCGACGTAGACCCGGCCGTCGATGGTCACCGCGTCCACCGAACCGGCGAAGGTCGGCGAGTCGAGGTGGCCTGCCGCCATCCGTTCTGCCAGCACCATCATCCGGTCGGGAGCGATGTGGAAGGTCCGGGTCGCCATGGCCGCCGCGAGGCCGTAGACGACGACCACCGCCGCGTAGAACGCGAGGTCGGCCGGCCGCGGCCAGGCGCCGGCGCGGCGCCAGGAGGCGGGAGGGCGAGTCGCGGGCCGCATCGGTTGCTCCTATGTCAAGCCGCAGCCGCGGTGAAGGCGATCACGGCTTGGATGCGAGCATTCTCGTCTGCCGAGAGACGGCGGAATACCTCGTCGCTGATCCTGCGCCGGAGCGCGCGGATCG
>JAJYDP010000160.1 GCA_021777365.1 Chloroflexota bacterium
GGCCCCGGCGTGCCCGATCGGCCGAGCGGCGTGCCTGATCGTCCGCCCACGGTCCCCGACCTCTGCCGTGCTCACGCCCGCCTCGGGGTCGACAGCAACGTGTTCATCTACCTGTTCGAGGGCAGCGGTCCCGAGGCGGATCGCGCCGCCGAGCTCGCCGACGCCATTGGCGAGGGGACGGTCGCGGGGTGCCTGGCGACCCTGGGCCTGGCCGAGATCCTGACGGGACCGGCCCGAAGCGGCGCCCCGCAGGTGGCCGAACGCTACGTCGAGGAGCTCACCTCCTTCGAGAACCTGGCACTGGTGCCACTCGACGTCGACGTGGCCCGAGATGCGGCCACGATCCGCGGGCAGCTCCAGCTGTCGCTGGGCGATGCGATCCACCTGGCATCGGCCCGCAGGTTCGGCGCGACCCTCTTCGTCACGAACGACCGGCGCATCCATCCGATCGGCGGCGTCACCGTCGCGTACCTGGACGATCTCGGGCCGGCCGACTGACGGGCTCGAAATGGGCGGAGCGGCGCCGCCCCGCCCTGGCCGCCTGGATGGCCCACCAGGTGCTGCAGCCGGCCGCCCAACTCGACCGGTCCCACCGGGAACTGTCGCAGCGCCTGGAGGTCGCCCGACACGACGCGCTCCACGACAGCCTGACCGGCCTCGGGAGCCACCGGTCCTTCTACGAGGAGCTGGACCGGCAGCTGCAGGTCTCACGACGGTACGGTGTGCCTGTCGCGCTCCTGCTGATCGACCTCGACGACTTCAAGCACGTCAACGACTCGGCCGGCCATGCCGCGGGCGACGCTGTGCTCGCGTCTGTGGGCGCGTTCCTGAACCGGCACGTCCGTGCCACCGACCGCGCGTTCCGCATCGGCGGCGACGAGTTCGCGGTCGTCATGCCGCACACGGACATGAGCGGCGGACTCGTGGTCGCGCGCCGGATGCTCGGCATGGCCCTCGAGCCGGTGGCCGGCGCCGCGCGCCCAGGCGTCGCGCGCACGGGAGCCGCCTTCGCGCGCCCCGTTCGCCGCTCGAATCCCGTCTCACGAGCCGGAACGGCGCACGTCATCACGAGGCCGGTGTGTCACAGCAACAGATTCGCGTTGATGCCAGAGGAAGTCTGGGTGTAGGCCGCTTGGCGCCCTTGACCCAGGACGTCCACGATGCCGGGTCAACTCCAGGCGTATGGGTCTCTACACTAGAGGCTACGGAGACTAGGTCACACCCGGAGGATGGCAGCCGTGCTGCGGGACCCGGTGGCATGAACCCGCTCCCGGGATTCCTTCCCGGTGTGGCGGCCTCCTTCGTTGTCGGCGCGGTGTCGAGCGGGCGCGCCGCGCGGGCCCTCGGGGGGGCGCGAGCGGTGGCCTTCGGGTTGGTGCTGTTCGCGGGGATCATCGCGTCGGCGACGTTGACCCCCTACACGGGGGCGGCACCGGGGTCGCAGCATCCCGGGACCTGCGACTTCACCCGTATTGGCCCCGCCTCGATGCAGGACCTGCTGAGGGTCGGCGACGTCAGCGGGAACGTCCTGCTGTTCGTGCCGCTCGGAGTCTGTCTCGCGCTCCTCCCTCGGTCCCGGTCGAAGGCGACCCTGATCGTCGCAGCGGTCGCATTCCCATTCCTGATCGAGGGGACGCAGCTGCTCGTGCCGATGCTCTCGCGACAGTGTGAGTCGGCGGACATCGTGGACAACCTGACGGGACTGTTCGCCGGCCTCGCCCTCGGGGCCCTCGCCAGGTTGCTCTTCACCCGCGTCTCGACCCGTTCGGACCTCCGCGACTGAAGGCGTCAGGGAGCTCTCGACGGGTCGCGCAGGGCACCACTCCGATCCTGTCGACATGCTCCCCGTCGGCGTCGGGCATGGTTCACGAATCCCGCCGGCCTCATCACGACCCGGAGAGCGCCTCGACGAGTTCGCGGTAGTGGCGTCGCATGCGGGGCTCCGGCAACGTGCTGTTGTGATAGAGCACCACGGCTTCGCCGCCGTGGCGGCGACACACGTCGACGATTCCCCGGGCCTTGGCCGCGGCTTCGTCAGCGCCAAGGTGCATGTACTCGAGCAGCGTCGCGTCCATGACGAGAAGCGGTCGCTCCCGGATGCCGAGGCGCCTCCGCTCGACGAGATCGAAGACCGGGTACTCGCGGCACGTGCCGGCGCGAAAGCCGATCCGCTCCGCGAACCCGAGCGTCGAGTCGTGCGCGAACCCCGTCGAGGCCTGGCAGCGCCACGTCAGTGGGTTGTCGAAGCGCAGGAAGTGCTGCCGCACGCCCCACGCCGGCTGCTCGAAACCTGCGGCGCGGCACGCCGCTCGAAGCGCGTCGAGCTCCATCCGCATCCGCTCGCCGGACTTGAAGCTTGCGTAGCTCCCGTGGAGGCCCACCTCGTGGCCGCGCTGGTGGATGTGCCTCAGGAGATCCGTGAACCGAGGTCCGGAGAGCCGGTAACGAAAGTCAGGATCGCCGGGGACGTTGCCCGCCATCACGTAGAACGTGCTGGTCAGGCCGTGGCGCTCGCTCACGCCCATGAGGAAGTCGAACGTGTCGAGCGGGTCGCGGTCGACGCGGTCGTGACGTGCGTCCACGATCGCGAGCACGCGCCGGGCGGCAAGGGTCGCGTCATGCCGGTGGAAGACGTCGCCGACCACGGATCGCGCGGCGCTCCCGATCGTCTGGCCCACCGCGGTCCAGGGTCGGTCGATGTCATGCGTCAGCCGGAGGCGGAAGGCGGCCGGCCGCCGCGCCAGCGCCGGCCAGAGCGTGTGGATCGCCGTCCAGAGCAGGTCGACGTACTCGTCCGCGAGGGGACGCTCGAGGAATCCGGCGCGGTCGCAGAGGGAGGCACCGGCGGGGAACCTCCCGTGCCGGTCATGCACCGGGTTCGCCACCTCCTCGTACCGCGTGAGCAGGAAGAAGACGCCGCCGAACACGTCCACCGAGAGCTCGAGCCCGTCCCCGGTGCGCACCAGGGGGCTCCCCGACGAGCCGGGCCTCCCGAACAGGACCGGCACTTGACCTCTCGGACCATGCCGCCGGGCGGGGCCATCCGCATCACGGACCGTATCGAGCGCGACGCCTGCCAACGGCAGGGTAGGCATCGACGACTGTGTCAGCCAGGCGCCGGTGTCCGTCGCAAAGAGCCCGTCCGGCAGGGTGAGCTCGCGGTTCGCTGGATCCCCTGCGACTCGGATCGACACGGACCGTCGATCGTCGAACTCGAGCTCGTAGGCGAGACCGAGCCATTCCGACAGCACCACGTCGAAGACGTACCGGCGCTCCTCGGCGTACATGCCGGCGGTGCGGACGAGGAGCACCGGCGGGACCGCCGGGGCGTCCGCATCCTGGGGCACGGTCGCCGGCCCGCCCCCTGGGGCGGTCACGGGTGGCGCCTGCAGGTCGGTCGGCGGGTCCTGCACGGCGCTCACACGACCGTCGGCGGGGGACCGCTGATCGGGTCGGGGCCCGGAGTGGGAAGCGCCAGGGCCTCGCGGACGCGGCCGCGGATCGCATACCAGGACACGCCGCCGTACAGCACATACGTCACGCAGCGTGCCGCGCTGAGCAGGACGATCGACCAGACCGGCGAGAGGTGCAGCATCGCCGCCAGCGGGACCGCGCCGGCGATCAGGCCGCAGCGGACGACTTCCCGGGCCAGCTGCAGATCCTGCCGCTCGATCACGTAGAGCACGTCGCCGGTCGCGGTCATCACGAACTCCAGGAAATAGGAAGCGGTGAGGATGGCCACGAACAGGCCGGCCTCCCGCCACCCGTGCCCGAACACCGGCTCGGCCAGGAATGGGGCGGCGATGCCGAGGATGATCGCAGGGCCCACGGATGAACGTGCGAGCCAGCCAGTGGTCCGCCCGAAGAGGCGCTGGATGGCCGCCGGCTGCGTGTGCACGAGTCTGGCCGCGTCGGCAACGAACACCTGCCCGACCGATCCTGCGACGAGGGTCAGGGGAGCGGCACACACCCGGGCGGCGAGGGCGTACTCGCCTCCCACCGTCGCCCCGTACAGAGCGACCAGCGCCAGCAGCGGCACCTGGAGTCCAAGCGCCGCGAGCAGCGCGGACCAGCTCGAGAAGATGGGGAAGCGACGGTATCTCGTCGCCGCCTGTACGATGCCGGACCACGACACGAGCCTGAACGACGACGCGTGGGACCGCCAGGCCGCCCGGGCCAGTCGACTGGAACCGGTGATGCGTCCGGCGACATCACCAATGAACAGGCCCGGCGCGCCGAGCGCCACCGCCCCGAGGCCGATCTGGGCTCCGACGAGGGCGATGCTCTGGGTCATGCGGGTTGCCGCGATCTCGTAGAACGTCTTGGTCCGGACCGCCCAGTTGGTGAGAGCCGAAACGATGCCGGCGCCGAGCTGGCCCAGGGCCATGAGCGGGATGTAGGGGGCCAGGACGGAAGCTCCGAACACCGAGAGCAGGTTGTGGCCGATCATCATCAGCGCCACGGCCGTCGCCAGGCTCAGTGTCACCGCGGACAGCAGCGACAGCGCGAGCACGTTGGCCGCCATAACGTCGGTCTCCGGCAGCGGCACCGCGAACTCGTAGCGCAGGCAGGTGATCGTGACGAGCACTGCCAGGATCGAGGTCGCGACAGAGTAGACGCCGTAGTCGGCCGGCAGATACAGGCGGGTCAGGATCGGTGAGCTGGCGATCACGATGACCTGCGCGGTGCCTGTGCCGGCCACGAGAGTC
Organism: Chloroflexota bacterium; assembly: GCA_021777365.1. The sequence goes on from JAJYDP010000160.1 coordinate 4,710, forward strand.
AGCACGCCGCGACCGAACTCCCCGCGGGGGAGGACACTGTCGAGCCGGCGCCTGATCCTCGTCGTCGCCATGATGGTTCCCCGCAGGGGCCCGGAGGCGCGGTGGGAAGGATGAGCGACCGTGCGATTCGGGCCTTGCCCCCCGGTACAGTATGACTACGCTCAACCGCAGTGCGCAGCCGATTCCGGCGGCGGTCCGCCTGATGAGCCGGCGCCGGAATCGGTACCACTGACGACGATCGAATCGGTTGTCGAGGCGATGGTGGCATGAGGGTGGCCCTCGATCCGACCTGGAGCCGCGGCGCGGTCGCTCGCGCGGCGGCTCAGGGCGCCGTCACGCTCCTGTGGGCACTCCTGCTCGGGGCGATCTCTGCCGCCGTCGTGACGCTGGCCGGACCGGAGGGCGCGCTCCTGCTCGTGCTGGCGCTTGTCGCGACGTTCGCAGCCGTGCGCATGCCGGGCGCCGTACTTGCCGCCCTGGTCCTGGTGCCGTTCTACAAGGCGGCGATCCAGCCGTACATCCCGGTCGACATCACTGCGGTGCTCGCCGGTCTCAACGCGCTCCAGATCATCCCGGTGCTGCGCGACCATCGGCCGCGGTCCTGGTCGAACGCCGGGTTGGTCCTGTGGTGCGCTTTTGGCCTGCTCCTGCTCGCCGGGGTCCTCTATGCGCCGGATCAGCAGCTCGCTTTGGGGGCGGTGGCAGGGTTCTGGGGCCTCGTGATCGTGCCGGTCACGCCTGCCGCCCTGCGGTGCGCCTCCGACCCGCGCCATGTCCGTCAATTCCTGTGGACGGTCTTCATCGTCGGTGTCGTCGTGGTCATCCTGGGGCTGATCCAGCTGCTCGACGGAGCGTCTACGGGCGGCGCGCCACTCGTTGTCCTCGGATCGAACACGATCGCGGTCGGTCGTGCGGCCCTGCTCGTACCGCTCCTCGGTCTGACCTTCGTCCTCCGGTCACGCACCGCGGTCGCCCGCGTGTCCATGGCCATCCTCACTCCGGCGGCATTCATCGTCGCGGTCGCGTCTGGGTCGCGGGGCCCCCTGTTCGTCCTCCTGGCGCTCGGCGGGTTGGGGCTGCTCGACTACATTGCCCGACCTCACCGCACGGACTGGAGGCTCGCGACCGTGCTGGGAGGCGCCGCTCTCGCCACCCTCCTCGTGACGATGGGCTCGGGGCTGCTGCCGGTTCAGTCGGTCCAGCGGTTCGCCATCTTCGCGGGCTTCGTCGAGGGAGCGGTGTCATCGACGCCGGTGACGTCGGCTGCGGACACGTCGTCCGCGGCGCGCATCGAGCTCTTCGGGGTCGCCCTGACGATGTTCGAAGAACGGCCCATCCTCGGCTGGGGCGCGTCGGCGTTCGCCACGATGAGCCCGGCACTCCTGGGCACCCCTGCGGGTGATTCGTACCCGCACAACGCCGTGCTCCAGGTCGCCGCCGAATCCGGGCTGGTCGGGCTCTTCCTGGTGATCGGTCTGGTGTCGCTTGCCCTGACCCGACGGCTGCCGCGCGGTCCGGCGGGGATCGTCCGCCTCCTGTTCCTGTTCTTCTTCCTCAACGCGATGGTGAGCGGCGACATCCTCGAGGACCGGATGACGTGGGCGCTGCTGATGCTCCTGCTCGTTGCCGATGCCGTGCCCGCCTCCGAGGAGGACCCAGCCCTCGTGCCGGTGCTCACGCCCACGAGATCCCCGGGTTCAAGACATTCGTCGAGGTGGATCCGTGCCTGAGATCCCGGAGCGTGGCGGCGCGCCCACGGTGGGCATGGCGGTGTACGGTGACATCACCTACGACAGTCGCGTCCGGCGCGAGGCGGCCACACTCGCGCGGGCGGGGTATCGCGTGTGTCTCGTGTGCCTTGGCGACGATAGCAAGCCGGGCAGCCTGCCCGGGGAGGTGCACGTCGTCGTGCGTCGTCCCACCCGGACCGCAGTGGTTCCGCGTTCTCCGAACCCATACCGAGAGGGCACGGGCGGACCGATCGACCTGGCCGTCCGCCGCCTGCAGTGGCTCGGGGGGTACGCTGCAAACGTGCGGGCGTGGGGGCGGTCCGTCAGCACCGCCTGCGGTCCCGTCGATCTCTGGCATCTGCATGATCTGACGGCCCTGGCCGCCGTCCTCCCGACGCTCGGATCGGACGTCCCTGTCGTCTACGACGCGCACGAGCTGTTCCTCGAGGCCGGGACCGCGGCCCGGCTCCCGGGAGTGCTCCGTCGCCTCATGCGCGCGTACGAGCGCCGCCTGGTGGCGAGGGTGTCGGCAGTCGTCACGGTGAACGAGGGGCTGGCGGAGGTCCTCCGGCGCCGATACGGGCCGCGCAGGATCGCGGTCGTCCACAACTGCCCGGACCTCTGGGATCCTCCTGAGTCCAGGCCGACCCTCGTGCGGGACGCGACGGGGATCTCGCCGGAGACGCCCGTGATCCTGTACCACGGGAGCCTGGGCGACCACCGCGGGATCGAGCAACTGGTGGAGGCATTGGAGCGCCCGGGCCTTGAGCATGCGCACCTTGTCCTCCTCGGCTACGGCGAGCGGCACGCGCAGTACGTCGAACTGGCCGGCGATCCCCGGTGGGGCGGGCGGGTCCATGTCCTCGACCCGGTCGCCCCGGAGGAGCTCCTGTCGTGGGTGGCATCCGCGGACGTGGGCGGAATGCCGATCCAGCGATCGACGCTCAACCACTACCTCTCGACCCCGAACAAGCTGTTCGAATGCCTCGCCGCCGGCACTCCGGTGGTGGCAAGCAACTTCCCGGCGATGAGAACGATCGTGACGGCCGGCCCCGCCGGCCCGCTCGGCGCCCTCTGCGACCCCGCCAGCGTCGATGACGTCGCCGCCGCCCTTCGGTGCGTCCTGGACCTGGGATCGTCCGACGCGGCGGCGATGCGCGCGCGCTGCACGTCCGCGGCACGCGAACGTTGGAACTGGGAGCACGAGTCGGGCGCGCTGACCGGGCTCTACGAGGAGCTGCTCTCCGGGTCGCGGGTCGCGGCCACGGCGGTCAGTGAATGACGACCCGGTTGTGAGGACCCGGGCCGACCTCCACATTCTTGGTCAGTACCGAGGCCGCCTCCTTCGTGCCGGGATCGAAGGTGTTCCCCGAGATCGTCCCCGTGTTGTAATCGACGTGCACGTAGACGCCGTAGGCGTAGGGGAGGGCCTCGCTCCACGGCGCCCGGATGAGGTTGCCCGTGATCGTGAGGTCGTAGTTGTTCACGTACGGGCTGATCGCCGAGGGGCTCGCCTCGACGATCACGTTGTTCGTGATCCTGAGCCCGCTCGTGTCTCGGGTCAGGATCGCGGCCGAGTCCCCGTTGGACTGATCCCCGTAACCGGTGATCCGGTTGCTGTCGATCACGCCGCCGGTCGCGAGCTCGGTCGAGCCGCCGCCGGTCTCACTGCCCCCGCTGGCGCCCTGGAAGTAGATCGCGGCGTCCATGGAGCCGTCCGAGACGTCGCTCGCGATGGTGTTGTCGACCACGACCACGTCCAGCGGGGCGTACGCGTCGGGCCCGCCGGAGACGTCGACCGAGGCCCCCACCATGATGGGATTGCGGACGCGCCGGATGGTGTTGCCGATGAATTGGATCCGTTCTCCGCCGTGGGTGTCCAGGCCCTCCCAGTGCGGGATGTCCTCCACCGTGTTGCCCTCGACGACGACATCGCTCGATCTCGGCGCGATCCCCAGGCCACCAGTGCGCCGGCTGAGGTAGATCCCGTAGGCGTTGCCGGTGCCCGTGACGTCGCGGACGTGGTTGCCGACGATGTGGCCGCTCCGCACCGAATAGCAGCCGATCCCAGCGTAGAAGACGTCGGAGATGTCGTTGTCCGAGAACGTGAAATCCTCGACCAGCGTAGCGTGGATCGCCTCGCCATCCCAGGCCGTGAGCGTGTTGTCCGAGAGCGTGATGTCCGTCAGGTACGAGGACGCGGTCGGTCCCCGTATCTCGATGCCGTAGCGCCGCTCGTCGCTCGTGGCGCCCGAGCCCCGCAGCAGCATCCCGGAGATGGATACGTGCGAGCTGGTGATCAGGAGGCCGCCGGCAGGCGCGCTGACCGCGCCGCCACGGATCGTGATCGGTCGGGAGATCAATGCCGGCAGAGCAGCGACGTAGGAACAGCCCGCGAGATCCAGCGTTCCGCCGGTCGGCGTGCCGTCGATACGATCCTGGAGCGAGCCGCAGGGGGTGGGGACACGCGCACCGGGAGGGGCACTCGGCGTCACGGCGCCCGAGGGGATCATGCGGGCGCCGACGAGCAACAGGACCCCCACCAGTGCCAGGATCGTGATCGCGGCCCGCGATCTCGCTCTCATGCGGACAGGATAGGTCCTGCTGATCCCCTGCCACCAAGG
>JAJYDP010000161.1 GCA_021777365.1 Chloroflexota bacterium
TTCCGCGGCGCGCTCGCGACGCTCGAACAGTCCGCCGAGGCGATCAACGCGCTGAACGTGTTCCCCGTGCCGGATGGCGACACCGGCTCGAACATGCTCGCCACGCTGCGGGCGGCGCTGGCCGAGGCCGAGGCGATCCCGGCCGAGGAGCGCAACGTGGGCACGGTGGCCGCGGCGATCAGCCACGGGGCACTCATGGGGGCGCGCGGCAACAGCGGTGTGATCCTCTCGCAGATCCTGCGCGGGATGGCGCACGCGCTCGCCGGCCGTCCGCGCATGGGCCCGCTGGACCTGGCGCACGCCCTGGCAACCGGCAGCCAGACGGCGCACAGCGCGGTCCTGCGGCCCGTGGAGGGGACGATCCTGACGGTGGTCCGGGAGGCATCCGCCGCGGCCGTGTCGGCCGCCGAGCACGACCCGGACATGGAGGCCGTCCTGGGCGCCGCCGTCGAGGCCGCGGAACAGGCCGTGGCCCGCACCCCGTCGTTGCTGCCGGTCCTGCGGGAGGCGGGCGTGGTGGACGCGGGAGGGGAGGGCCTCTACCGAATCCTGCAGGGCGCGCTCAGGTCGACTCTGGGCCGCGCCGCGGCGGCGGAGACGATCCTCGGGGAGGTGTCGCATCCCGCGGCGGTCATCGCGAGCGCCGACGAAGGGTTCGGGTACGAGACCATGTTCCTGGTCACGCCGTCGACCGGGCACACCCTCGACCTGGACGTCATCCGCGCGCGGGTCAGCGATCTCGGCGAGTCCGTCCTGGTCGCCGGGGACTCGCGGGCCGTCAAGGTGCACGTCCACAGCGAGCGCCCCGACCTGGTGATCGCCTACGGCCTCTCCCTCGGGCCGCTGAGCCACGTCAGCGTGGAGAACCTGGACCGGCAGGCTCGCGAGGCCAGGGAGGCGCAGGCGCATGCCTTCACGGGGTCGGGCACCGCCCCGGGACACGGGCTGGAACGGGAGCTGGTGGCTGGCGGCGGCCATGCCCAGCCCGGAGGGATGGTCGCGACGGCCACGCCAGGTGCCCGGGAGACGGCCGGTGCCGGGGTGGCCACGGCCGTCCTGGAGGAGACGGGTGCGGGCGCGCGTCCCGGCCTGTCGGCGCACGGCTGGAACGGGCACGACCCGGGCCACCAGCAGGTCGGGATGGCGCATGACCACGTCCACCACGCGGGCCCGCCGATCGTGGCGGTGGCTTCCGGAGATGGGATCGTCGCGATCCTCCGGAGCTTCGGCGTGGCCCAGGTGGTGGGCGGCGGCCAGTCGGCGAACCCCTCGGCCGGGGAGCTTCTCAGGGCGGCGCAGGGACTGGGCACGGACGAGGTGCTGGTGCTGCCCAACAACCCCAACGTCAAGCTCGCGGCGCAGCAGGCGTCCGCCCTCGCCCGGGACGTGCGGATCGTTGTGGTGCCCACGCGCAACGCCCCGGAGGGCTTCGCGGCGCTGCTCGCCTACGAGCCGGCCCGCGACGCCGAGGCGAACGCGGCGGCCATGCTGGCCGCGGCGCGAAGCATCCAGACGCTGCAGGTCACCGACGCGGTGCGGGACGCGAAGATCGGTGGCCGGAAGGTCAAGAAGGGGCACACCATCGTGCTCGATCCCGACGACGGGCTGGTCGCGGTGGACTCCGACCGTTCGGCCGCGGTGCTCGCCGGGGTGGCGACCCTGAGGTCCGGCTTCGAGCTGGTGACGGTCTACTACGGTGACGGCGCCGACCTCGGGGAGGCGGAGGACCTCACCACGGCGCTCCGCGCGGCGCTGCCGGACGCCGAGGTCGAGCTGGTCCACGGCGGGCAGCCGCACTACCGATACATCCTCGCCGCCGAATGACCGGCGGGGCGCCCGGTGAACGCCTCGCGACGCCACTGACGCGCGCCGGGATCGCGGGCGGCGCGGTCCTGGGTCGTCTCCGCAGGATCGGCGTCGTGACCGTGGAGGACCTCCTGTTCCACCTCCCGCGCCGGTACGAGGACGTCCGGGAGATGCGATCGCTCCGCTGGATCGCCCAGGCGCGCCCCGACGATCCGGTCAGCACCCGCGTGACGGTGGTCGACGTGCAGGTCGGGCAGACGTTCCGGCGGCGCGTGCGGGTGGTGACCGCCCATCTCCGGGACGACGAGGGCGGCGAAGGGACCGCGGTGTGGTACGGGCGGCGCTACGTCGAGCGGCGGGTGCGCGCGGGCGACAGGCTCGTGCTCACCGGGCGCGCCACCGTGAAGGGGATGCTCCCGCTCCCCGAGTTCCAGGGCCCGGAGTTCGGCCCGGACGAGGCCGGCTCGCTGCACGCCGGCCGCATCGTGCCCGTCTACCGGCTCACCGGGGGCGTGACCAACCCGACGCTGCGCCGGCTGATCCGGGACGTGCTCACGCGTCACGCGGCGGATCTGGACGACTACCTGCCGGCGGAGGTGCGAGAGCGTCGCGCGCTGCCGGGCCTGGGCGAGGCCCTGGAGCAGGCCCACTTCCCGGAAGACTTCGAGCGACGCGACGGCGCCCTGCACCGGCTGGCGTTCGACGAGCTGCTCGCGCTCCAGGTCGGGATGATCTCGCGGGATCGCCAGCGGCGCCCCGATACCGCCGACCGGATCGAGGTCCCCGAGACGCGGTTCCGGGCGGCGGTGGGGGCGGTCGAGGAGGTCCTGGGGGCGCAGATGCGGGGAAGGACGGGGCCTCCGGGGGAGGGTTCCGGCGGCGAGCCGGTCCGCGCGACGCTCACGCCCGACCAGCACGCGGCCATGGCGAAGATCCGCACCGATCTCGCGTCCAGCAGGCCCATGCTTCGGCTCCTGCAGGGGGACGTCGGCTCGGGGAAGACCGCGGTCGCGGCGCTCGCACTCTGCTTCGCCGCGGACGCCGGCCGCCAGGCGGTGCTGCTCGCCCCCACCGACCTGCTGGCGCGGCAGCATGCGGAGACGCTGGCCGCGTTCCTGGAGCCACTCGGCCACGGCGTGACGCTGCTCACCGGATCCCTCCCCGCGCAGGAGCGGGAACGGGCACTGGGCCTGATCGCGGGAGACGCCGCGCCGATGACACTGGTGCCGCCGTCCGCCGGCCTCGTGGTGGTCGGCACTCACGCGCTGCTGCAGGAAACGGTCCGCTTCCGGGACCTCGCACTGGTCGTCGTCGACGAGCAGCACCGCTTCGGGGTGGCGCAGCGCGACGCGCTCGCGCAGAAGGGCCGCAATCCCCACGTGCTGCTGATGACCGCCACGCCGATCCCCCAGACGCTGGCGCAGGTGTTCTACGCGGACCTCGACGTCTCGGACCTGCGCACGCCACCTGCCGGACGCGTCCCGATCCGGACCGGGATCCGGACCTTCGGCCAGCTCCTCGGCGACGACCCGGCGTCGCCGGGACGGGGGACGTGGCAGCTGGTGGCCCGCGAGCTCGCCGCCGGGCGCCGCGCGTTCGTGGTGGTGCCGCTGGTGGAGGAGGACGAGGCCGCGGAGGCCATCGCGGTGGAGGACGCGGCCGCGATGGTGCGCGAGGCGCTTCCGCACGCGGCGCGGCTGGCGGACCTGCCCGCGGTGGTGCCCCGGGTCGGGATCGTGCACGGACAGATGCCGGCCCGGGAACGCGACGCGGTGATGGACGCCTTCCGGCGGGGGGAGATCGGAGCGCTCGTCGGCACGACCGTGGTGGAGGTGGGCGTGGACGTGCCGGAAGCCACCGTGATGGTGATCCTGAACGCCGACCGGTTCGGCATGGCGCAGCTCCACCAGTTGCGCGGCCGCGTCGGCCGCGGCGAGTGGCAGTCCTGGTGCGTGCTCGTGTCCGACGTCGCGGACCCAGTCGCCCGGGCCCGCCTGGAGGCGGTCGCGCAGACCCGCGACGGGTTCGTGCTGGCCGAGGAGGATCTCCGGCTCCGCCGGGCCGGAGACCTGCTGGGGGTGCAGCAGAGCGGCCTGCCGCCACTTCGGGTGGCGCGGCTCGACCTGCCGGAGGACCGGGACCTCTCGGCGGCCGCGCGCGAGGAGGCGCTGGCCATGGTCGACGCGGACGCGGCACTCGACCCGTCTCTGGCGGCGCTGCGGCGCGAGCTGGCCTCGGGCTGGCTGGCGCGGGTGGGGGCCGGCGAGGCGCTCCCCGAGGCGGGGGAGGCGCTCCCGGTGGCGGGGGAGGCGCTCCCGGCGGCGGGCCGGCAGGGCTCAGGGGCGGGCGATCCGCGCACGGTCGCCGCCTCGGGGATGCCGGCGTCGCCGGCACCGTCGGAACCGCGGCGCAGCAGTGCGGCCGGGCGGACCGCGGCCGCTCGCCCGCGCGGCTCTGGAGCATCCCGGCGCCGGGGGCCGGACTGTGCCTGAGGCCGGTCGGGTCATCGCCGGCGCGGCCCGGGGGCGTCGCCTGCTCCACCCCGGGGCCGGCACCCGTCCCTTCGCCGACCGCGTCAAGCAGGCCATCTTCGGCTCGCTGGATCCGGTGCTGCCGGGTGCCCGCGTGCTGGACCTCTTCGCGGGAAGCGGCGCGGGCGGGATCGAGGCGCTCAGCCGCGGGGCGACCGCGTGCGACTTCGTCGAGCGCGCCGCCGGCGCCACTCGCGTCATCGACGAGAACCTGGAACGCACGGGCCTGGCGGGACCGAACGCCCGCGTGCACCGCGCGGACGTGATGGCCTTCCTGTCGCGCGCCGCCGGCCCCTACGACGTCGTGCTGGTGGATCCGCCCTTCGGTGACGCTGGTATGCTCGCGGTGCTGGAGCGGCTCGGGACGGGCGGCCTGCTGGGGCCGGGCTCCCTGGTCGTGGCCCGCCACTTCTGGCGGGACGAGCTGCCGGAGCGCGCGGGCCGCCTGGTGCGGCAGCGGGAGCGACGGGTCGGCGAAGGCGTGGTCACCGTGTACGGCGTGGCGCCCGGCGAGCAGGCGGACCGGACGGCCGGATGACCGGCGGGAGGGCAGGATGAGCGTGGCGATCTACCCGGGCTCGTTCGACCCGATCACGTTCGGTCACCTCGACATCATCGGGCGAGCCGCGCGTGTGTTCGATCGGCTCGTGGTCGCGATCCTGGAGAACCCGCGGAAGGCGGCGCTGCTCGGACAGGACGATCGCGCCGAGGTGATCCGTCGGGTGATCGTGGAGGAGCTGCCGGCCGACGTCGCGCGCCGGGTGTCGATCGAGCGGTTCGGCGGGTTGACGGTCGAGGCCGCGCGCCACCACGGCGCGGGGTTCATCGTCCGGGGGCTGCGGGCGGTGAGCGACTTCGAGTCCGAGCTGCAGATGGCACACTTCAACCGCAAGCTCGCGCCGGGCATCGACACGGTCTTCTTCATGACGTCCCTGGAGTACGCGTACCTGAGTTCGAGCCTCGTGAAGGAGATCGCGAGGTTCGGCGGCGACGTGCGCGCGATGGTGCCGGCCGCCGTCGCGGAACGCCTGGAGGTCGAGCGGCAGGCCGAGTGGAGCAGGGACCCGGCAGTGGGCTAGAATGGCGCGTCAGTCCGGGATGCCCTCCCGGGCCGGCTCAGGAGGTTCCCGCCATCGACATCATCTTCCTCGTCGAGCGACTCGAATCGGTCGTGGCCAACGGGAAGCGGCTGCCCCTCACGAACAACGTGGTGGTGGACCAGGCGACGGCACTCGATCTGATCGACCAGCTTCGCGTCGCCGTGCCCGAGGAGGTGCGGCAGGCGAAGCGGGTGAACCAGGAGTCCGAGCGCATCCTCGAGAAGGCGCAGGAAGAGGCGGACCGGATCGTGGCGCGCGCGCAGGAGCAGGCGGCGTTCCTGATCGAGGAGCGCGAGCTCACCCGCGCCGCCGAGGTCCGGTCGCAGGAGATCGTCGCCGAGGGGCATCGTGATGCCGACGAGATCCGGCGGGGCGCGGACGAATACGCGGCGAGCGTCCTGGTTCGCCTCGAGGGCGAGTGCGTGAAGGCGCTGCAGAGCATCCGGCACGGGATCGAGATGCTGGACGAGCGGCGCGGCGTCGAGCCCGAACCCGACGAGGAGATGCCCGAGGACGAGCCGAACCGCATGGCGGGCCATGCTCGCGTTTAACGTCGCGGGCCTCATGGGCTCGGTCGCCGGGACCGATCGCCGGTACGAGATCAGAGACGCGCGGCTGGACCTGCCGGACGACCTGCGGCTCGCCTCGCCCATCAGCGGGCGCGTGCGGCTGTCCCGGACGTCCCGCAGCATCCTGGCGGACGCCGACCTGACCGTGGCACTCGCCGAGACCTGCAGCCGCTGCCTCAAGCCGATCGTGACGCCGATCCACGTGGAGCTGCGCGAGGAGGCGCTTCCGTCGATCGACCTGCACTCGGGACTGCCGCTCGACACCAGCGCCGAGCCAGATGCCCTGCGGATCGACGAGCACCACGTGCTCGACCTGGGCGTCCCGGTGGGGGAGGCGATCTCGATGGCCGAGCCGATCGCCCCGCTCTGCCGGCCGGACTGCCGTGGGCTGTGCCCGGTCTGCGGCGCCGACCTGAACGACGATCCCGCGCACGAACACGGGGACGAACCGATCGACCCACGGCTGGCTGTGCTGGCCGACTGGCAGTCTCTCGGGACCGACGAACCCACCCGCTGATCCACCACGCCGCCGGCGCGGCCACGTACGAGGAGACAATCATGGGCCTACCCAAGCGCAAGACCTCTCACGCCGCACAGGGCGATCGCCGCGCGCACCACGCGCTCACGGTTCCCAACGTGGAGTCCTGCCCGCACTGCCACGAGCCCAAGCTCAGCCACCACGCCTGCCCCAACTGCGGGTGGTACGCCGGGCGCGAGGCAGTGCACATCAAGACGAAGACCACCGGCGAGTCGGGCCGGGCCTGACGGCAGCGGGAGCGCCGGGAGCCGGACCGAGATGGACATCCGCTCGGTCGCCGTCCCGCCTGCCGCATCCGAGCGGCGCGTGCGCGTGGCCGTCGACGCCCTGGGGGGCGATCACGGGCCCTCCGAGGTCGTGCCCGGCGCCCTGGCATGGGCGCGGGAGCATCCCGACACGGACCTCCTCCTGGTCGGGGACGAGGCGCAGATCGCCCCGTACGTCCAGGGCGGCCTGCCCGCGCACGTGACGCTGGTGCCCGCGTCGGAGCTCGTGGCGATGGACGAGCAGGCGGCGGCCGCCGTGCGGCGCAAGCGGGACGCCAGCATCAACGTCGCCATGCGCCTCGTCCGGGAGGGGCGGGCCGATGCGGTCGTCACAGCAGGCCACACGGGCGCCGGTGTCGCGGCGGCCATCCTGTACCTCGGGCGCCTGCCGGGCGTGGACCGACCGGCCCTGGCCGTCCAGATGGTGAGCGACAAGGGGCCGTTCGTGCTGCTCGACATCGGCGCGACGACGGACTCCACCGGGCTCAACCTCTCGCAGTACGCCCGCATGGGTGCGATCTACGCGGAGAAGGTGCTCGGGGTCCGTGATCCCTCGGTCGCGCTCCTCTCGATCGGCGAGGAGGGCGGCAAGGGCGAGCGGCGCGTGCAGGATGCGACCGCGATGCTCGCGCAGGGCGGGCTGCATTTCGTGGGCAACGTCGAGGGCAAGGACCTCGTGGCGCACCTGGCGGACGTGGTGGTGTGCGACGCCTCGATCGGGAACGTCACGATGAAGTTCTTCGAGGGGCTCTCCGGCTTCATCTTCGACCTCCTGCGGCGTGAGTTCCGCCGCCCACCGTGGGGCCCGCTGGGCTACTTGCTGATGCGGCCCGGCATCGCAAGGATCCGGGAGCGGTTCGACTACGAGAAGCTCGGCGGCGCGCCGCTCCTGGGCGTCCGCGGCACCGTGATCATCACGCACGGCCGTGCGCGGGCGCGCATGATCTCGTACGCGGTGGGGGTGGGGGCCGCGGCGGCACGGGCGCGCGTGCCCCAGCTGATCGCGGATGCGCTGGCCCCCCGGCTGCGCCCCGGAGAGCCGGCGAGCGCGGGAGCGACGGAGACGGCGTGATGGCAGGCGGACGAGGCGGCATGGACCGTTTCCCGGGTGCAGGCGGCCCAGGCGGGCAGGCGACCGCGGGCGAGGGCGCGGTGCGCATGCTGACCGTGCGGCGGCGAGTGATCGGGGCGATGGCCCGCGCCGCCGCCGAGGCGCAGCCCGGGGTGCTGCGGGTCGGGCGCGGAGGAGCCGCGTTCTGGGCCTGGATGGCCGGCCCGGCCGTCACGGCCCGGCTGCGGGGCGGGCGGGTGCACGTCCGGCTCTTCGTGGTGGCACGATCGGGTGAGCCACTCACGGCCCTCGCCTCGCGCGTGCGGCGGTCCATCGCGGAGACGATCGAGCGCCAGCTGGGCCTCGAGCTCGGCGAGGTCACGATCCTCGTCGACGGCGTCGGCGACTGACGCGTGTCGCCTGATCCGGCGGCCGAGCGCCACGCGGCGCGGCGTGCCGCACGTCGCCTCGCGCTCGCGGCGGTCTTCGAGGCCGACTTCGGGCAGCGGACCGCCTCCGCTGCGCTGGAACGCCAGTTGTCGGATGTCAGCGCTGACGAGGAAACCTCCGCCTACGCCCGTACCCTCGTCGATGCCGTGGTGCGTCACCGCGACACCATCGACTCGCAGATCGAGGCCGCGGCGCCCGCGTATCCGGTCGTCCAGCTGGCCCGAATCGACCGCGCACTCTTGCGTTCGGCGCTCGGGGAACTGCTACACTCCGCGACGACACCGGCCCGAGTGGTCATCGCCGAGTGGGTCGGTCTGGCGCGAACCTACAGTGGGGAACCTGCCCGTCGGCTCCTGAATGGCGTGCTCGGACGGATCGCAGGCGAGGCAGGACTGGCCGGGCCCACCCGGAGGGACGGGGATCGCGAGTCCAGGCGGTGATCGACCGTTAGGATCAGGAGGTAGGACTGGTGACGGCATCAACCTACGAGCGGCTCAAGAAGATCGTCGTTGAGCAGCTCGGCGTCGACGAGGATGAGGTCAAGCCCGAGGCGTCGTTCGTGGACGACCTCAACGCTGACTCCCTGGATCTCGTCGAGCTGATCATGAGCCTCGAGGAAGAGTTCGGCACCGAGATCTCGGACGAGGACGCCGAGAAGATCCGCACGGTCCAGGACGCGGTCGACTTCATCGACGAGCACGCC
>JAJYDP010000162.1 GCA_021777365.1 Chloroflexota bacterium
GGGTACGTTCTGCGGGTCGACCTTGAGCGCCCGCTCGAAGGCGCCGATCGCATCGCTCGTGCGACCCGCACCCAGGTACGCGTCGCCCAGTGCGCCGAGCGTCGGCACATCCGAGGGCCGCGCACGCACGGCCGCCTCGAGGTCCGCGATCGAGAGAGCCGGCTGAGGGCCGGCCGGTTGGCCCATGATCTGCTGGCCGGGCAGGCGCGGCCCCACGGCAAGCGCGAGCGGTGCGGCGACAGCGGCCACGAGCAGCGCGGCCACACCGAGGCGGATCCATGCCGGGGCATCGCGGATCGGGCCGGCCAGGGCCGCACCAGGGGTGACCACCTGCCTCCCTGCGGCAACGTCACCTGCGATCGCGGCCCGGCGACGCAGCAGCACGAGGCACAGGGCCCCCGCCACCACGATGGCGCCGGGCGCTAGCCAGAGCCCGAGCTCGAGACCGCTCGGCGAGGGGGTGAGCAGGATCCAGCGTCCGTAGCGGGCCACGAAGAACGACAAAACCTCGTCGTCGCTGGCCCCGGCCGCGAGCTGGTCGCGCACCAGCGCCCGCATCTCTTGGGCCATCTGCGCGGGAGAGTCGGCGATCGACACGCCCTGGCAGACCGGACAGCGCAACTCCGCTTCGAGGTGCGCGGCCCGGGCGTCGAGGCTCGTCGCGTGGGGCCCGAGCGCGGCCGCGAGAGCGGCTCCGACAACGAGCGCCAGCAACCCCGCGAGGAGGGCATCGGAGCGGGCGGCGTGGACCCGACGCGCAGTGCGGCGCTCCAGGGGACGCGCGGTCACGGCGCGATCGCCTCGATCTGGCGGGTCAGGCTCGAAGGGTCGAGCTGGCCGGTCTGCTTCGACGCGATCCGCCCCGCGCGGTCGATGAAGTAGGTCTCCGGGATGCCGAAGACGCCGTAGTCGAGTGCCGTGCGCCCGTCAGGATCGAGGAGGCCGGCGTAGGTCTGCCCGTACTGGCGCATGAAGGCGCGGGCGTTCTCGGCACTGTCCTCGTAGATGACGCCGAGCACGACGAGTCCACGCCCTGCGTAGTCGACCGACGCCGCTTGCAGCAGCGGCGCCTCGTCGCGGCAGGGCACGCACCACGACGCCCAGAAGTTGAGGAGGACCGGGCGGCCGCGGAGCTCGGCCAGCGAGACGTGACCGCCGTCGAGGGTGGCGAGCGAGAACGACGGCGCGGGCTTGCCCACGAGCGGCGAGGCGACGATGCCCGGATCACGGGTGAACCCGACCGCGAGTGTGCCGAGCAGCACCGTCGCGCCGCCGACGAGCGCAATGAGCAGGAACGCACGGCGCCGCCCCAGACGCGGCCGGGCGTTGCCGGGCTCAGTCATCGGCGAGGGCCGGACGAGCCACCGGGTGGCCGGCGCTGGCCGCGCCGGCCTGCCGGCGCCGTTCGGGCCAGAAGGCCAGCAGTCCGCCGATCGCCACCACCCCGCCGCCAGCCCACAGCCAGCCGATGAAGGGATGGAGGCTCAGTTGGAACGTCGCCGCGTCCGTGGCCGGGTCGAGGTTCGCGAGGGTGACGTAGAGGTCGCCCGTCAGGCTGCTATCGACGGCCGGGCTCGGGATGGCTTCGCTCGCGGTGGGGAAGAGGTTGAGGCTCGGTGCCAGCGCGGCCGGACCGCCAGGCCCAGCGGCGCGGGCCTTCGCGACGATGCGCGTCCGTCCCGCGGCGGTCTCCTGATCGCTCCCGAGGTACGTGATCGCATAGGAGCCCAATATCGCCGAAGCACCGGGACGCAGGGTGACGGTCACCTCGCGCCGGCCCACCCCGGCGGCCACGATGGCGAGAGCGATCAGGGCGACCCCGGCATGGACGACGAGCCCACCCAATGCGCGGCGCCGGGCCCCCAGGCGGGCGGGCAGCCCTCCGGCAACGCTCGTCGCGCGCAGGCCCCTCGCCCGCCGCGCGATCGACCATCCGGTCTCGACGAGCGCGAAGCTCCCCGCCGCCACACCCGCGATCGCCTCGGGCGGTCCGCCGAGCACCAGGAGCGCGACCCCTGCGAGCGCGGCCGCACCGGCTCCGGGCAGCAGCCGGCGCCGGGCCCTCGCATCCCAGCGACCCCAGGGCAGCGTCGGCCCGATGCCCGCGAGCACGATCAGGGCAAGCGCGAGGGGGCCCACGACCCGCTCGAAGTACGGCGCCCCGACGCTGAGCTGGCCTGCGCCCACCGCTTCGGCCAACAGCGGGAACAGCGTGCCCAGCAGCACGCTCCCGGCGACCGCGACGAACAGCAGGTTGTTCAGGAGGAACGCCGCCGAGCGCGCGCCGAGACGATCGGTCGGCTCGCCCGCCGGGACGCGCAGCACGACGAGCGCGATCGAGCCCATCAGCACGATCGCGAGCAAGGCCAGGAAGAGCGGGCCGATGGCCGACTCGGTGAAGGCGTGGACCGACGTGAGGATGCCGCTGCGGGTGACGAGCGTGGCCAGCAGGGTGAGGGCGAACGACGCGACGACGAGCACGACGTTCCAGCCCGCGAGCAGGCCGCGGCGCTCCTGGATCATCGCCGAGTGGAGGAACGCGGTCGCCGTGAGCCACGGCAGGAGCGCCACGTTCTCGACCGGATCCCAGGCCCAGTAGCCGCCCCAGCCGAGCACCGCGTACGACCACCAGGCCCCAGCGATGAGCGCGAGCGAGAGCGCGATCCAGGGCCCCAGCGTCCAGCGCCGGGCGGCCCGCAACCAGGCCCCGTCGAGCCGACCCTGCCAGAGCGCCGCGACCGTGAGGGCGAAGGGCACCGCGAGGCCCACGAAGCCCAGGTAAAGCAGCGGCGGGTGCGCAGCCACGAGCGGGTGGTTCTGGAGCAGCGGGTTCGGCCCGGGGCCGTCGGCGGGTACCGGATCGATCTGGCCCCAGGGGCTGCCGGGCCAGGCCACGATGAAGGCGAAGAAGCTGAGCAGCCCCGCGAGCACCGCGAGGCTCACCGGAAGCAAGGAGCGGTCCGCCTCCGACGTGCGCCAGGTGAGGAGCGCGGTCACGCCGGCGAGCAGGATGGCCCAGAAGAGGATGGAGCCAGCGAGGGCCCCCCAGAGCGACGCGACCGTGTAAAGCAGCGGCGTCTCGCGGCTCCCGACCTCGGCCACGTAGGCCACGCTGAAGTCGTGGCTCACGAGCGCCGCCTCCATGACGAGCCCCGCGACGAGCAGGGCCCCGAAGGCGACCCGGACCATCGTCACCGCCGGCGCGAGCGGGCCGCCCCGGGCGGCCCGGATCGCGTAGGCACACCCGAGGAGCGCCGCGCCGAGACCGATCACGCTCGCGGTCAGGCCTGCGAGCCCCATCACGGACTGCCTCCGCCCGCCTGGAGCTGCTCGACGACCCCCGGCGGGATCGTCTGGCCGGGAGCGAGGGGCGCGTAAACCGACGAGTGCTTGACGAGCACCTCGGTCGCGATGAACCGCCCCGGACCGCCGGCGTGTCCCGCCACGACCACGGCCACCCCGTCACGGAAGAGGTCCGTGGGCAGGCTGGTCGAGCTCACCGCGACCGTCGTCGTTCCGTCGGTGAGGGCGAACGACAGCGTCTTGGTCGCGGCGTCCCAGCGCTCGGACTTCGGCACGACGATCCCGGCGAGGCGGACGGTCCCGTCGCGCCGGTGGGCGGCGAGCTGGGTCGGGGTCACGTCGTACTCGATGGCGCTCGTGAGCGCGATCGCGACCAGGGCCGCCAGGGCCGCCGTGACGAGGGCGAGGCCGATGAGCGTGATCGGACGCGGGCGACGGCGGATCATCGCTCGGGCGCGGCGAGCCGGCCCTCCTCGGGGAGGCGGGCGTCGCCCGGGCCAATCGGCCCTGCGACGCGGTCGCGCGCCCGCTCGAGCGCGGCCTGGCGGGTGCGCGCGCTCCGCTCCCGCCGAAGCAGGCTGACCGCGTAGCCGACGAGCCCGAGTGCGCCCGCGCCGTAGGCGGCGGCGATGAAGGCGACGTCCGTCACGCCACGCCCTCGAGGAGTCGCTCCGCCGCATCGCGCGTCGCCTCGAGGGCGACCCGCCGATGGAGCAGCCAGACGTAGAGGAGGGTGAACGCGAGCACGTTGGCGATGAGCACCCAGAGGAACCGGTCATCGATCGTCGGGTCGCCCGGACGGAGCACGCTCGGCGCCTGATGCAGGCCGCTCCACCAGAGCACCGAAAAGTGGACGATCGGGACGTCCGCGAAGCCGACGATGCCGAGGACGGCGCTGATTCGCGCCCGGCGCACGCGCTCGACGAGCGACGCGCGCAGGAGCACGTAGCCGAGGTAGATCACGAAGAGGATCGCGGTCGTCGTCAGGCGCGGGTCGAACGTCCACCAGACGCCCCAGGTCGCCTTGCCCCAGATCGAGCCGGTGACGATCGTGAGGCCCGTGAAGAGCAGGCCGATCTCGGCGCTCGCCGCCGCGACCCGGTCGAAGCGAAGGTCGGCACGCCGGAGATAGAGCGCGCTCGCCACCATGGTCACGAAGAAGGCGAGAAAGCCGAGCCAGATGATCGGGACGTGGATGTAGATGATGCGAAAGACATCGCCCATCGTGCGGTCGGGCGGCGCGCCGAAGAGCCCGATCGCGAGCGTGACCGCGACCGCGCCCCAGGCGAACCAGGCCGGCGGGCGCAGCGTGAGGAGCCGACGTGCCCGGCTCATTCGGGCGCCGCCGCTGCTTCGTAGACGAGGAGCCCCAGTCCGAGGTAGAGCGCGGCCTGGATCGCGAGCAGCCCGAGCGGGGCCAGCGCGTCGGTCGAGCTTCCGGCGAGCACCGCGCCCGCCGCGCCGCTCGCGGTGAGCAGGGTCGGCAGGAGGAGCGGCAAGACGACCACGGGCAGCAGGAGCGCGCGGTGGGTCGTCGTGCCGACGAGGGCCTGAGCCAGCACACACACGGCCGCGACCGCGAGCGCCACCGCCAGGGCGAGGGGCACGAGTGCCGCGAGCGCCGGCCCAAGCGGCACCTCGAAGAGCACGACCGCGAGCGTCCACAGCACGCCTTCGATGCCCACGAGCACCGTGCCGAGCGCCAGGAGCTTGCCCACGTACAGCGCCCGCCGATCCTGCGCCGCGAGCCAGAGCCCGGCGAACGCGTCGTCGACTCGATCGACGCTGTCGAGCCGGTCGCTGATCGCGATCGCCGCGAAGGCGAGCGCCACCCAGACGACACTCGGCCCCAACGCCGCCAGGCGTGCCGGGTCCGGACCGATAGCCAGAGCCATCAGGAAGAGCGCGGCGCCTCCGAGCGTGGCCGCAGCAGCCAGCGCCGCGCGCGTACGCAGCTCGATGCGCAGTCCGGCGAGGGCCAGGGCGAGCGCATCGCCGAGGACGTTCATGCGCCGGCCACCGTCGCGGCATCGGCGGGCTCGAGCAGCCGATCGGAGACGACCCGACCTCCGGCGAGCTGGACATACCGAGTGGCCAGCCGCCGCGTCCGGGCCTCATCGTGGCTGGCGTAGAGGACGAGCCGGCCGCTCTGCCGCAGCTCGGTGAGCACCGTGGCGGTCGCCTCGGCGGCCGCCACGTCGAGCGAGGCGAAGGGCTCGTCGCAGAGGACCACGTCGGGATCGGCGACGAGGGCGCGCGCGAGCGCCACGCGGCGCTGGGCGCCCGCGGAGAGCTCGCCGCAGGGCGTGGCCGAGACCTCGGCGACGCCCAGGCGCGCGAGGAGCTCCAACCCATCGCTCAGCGGTCGCCGAGCCAGGCGGGCGGTGAGGGCGACGTTCTCGAGCGGGCTGAGCGCCGCGTAGAGGTGACCGGCGTGGCCGACATAAGCGATCCGAGGGGCAGGTGCGCCGGCAGCTCTGGTCCACATGACCTGCCCGGCGCTCGGCGCGCTTAGCCCGGCGACGATGCGCAGGAACGTGCTCTTGCCCGACGCGTTGGGCCCATGGAGTGCGATCAGCTCTCCGGACCGGGCGGCAAGATCGGCCCGCCAGAGCGCCACCGTCTGGCCATAGACCTTGGTGATCCCGACCGCTTGGAGTGCGATCGGGCTGCGCGGCGAGGGGTTGGTCAGCGGTGCGAGCGGGGCGGACATGACGCGATCCCTGGCACGTGGGGACGACGGGCGCAGTCTACGACAGACGCGTCGGACTAGCGCATCGGCCGTCGATGACCGTGGGGCTCCCGGCAGCCTCGACGGCGGCGGACACCGCAGGCGGGTGCTGCTGCCCCCACACGGAAAGGACGTATCTACTACACTCGCCATCGTAGTAGGCCCCACACGGCGCATGGGCCCATCGATAGGAGTCAACGACAGGTGACGGATCCTGGCTCGGCGACGGTGCCAGAGGCACGCCTCGAATACGTCGTCACAGAGGGCTGCAGCGACTGCGTGGCCTTCGAGGCACTCTGGGCGCGCCTCCGGCCCGACTATCCAGAGGTGACGAGTGCGATGGTGCCCGCCGACTCGCCCCGTGGCATCGCCCTGTCGGTGCAGCGAGGGATCATGCGCTTCCCGATCATCGTGCTCGACGACCGTGTCATCGGCATCGAGCGGATCGACGAGGCCGACCTGCGAGCCGCCCTGGGCGATCGAGCCGAGACCAGGCCGTGAACGAGCTGCTCGTCGGCTCATCGATCCTGAGCGGCTTCGTGGGCGGTGTGCTGGCGCTCCTTGCGCCCTGCTGCGTGACCGTGCTCCTGCCCGCCTACTTCGCGGCCGCCTTTACGACCATCCGCGCCCTCGTGCGGATGACGTTCCTCTTCGCGGCCGGTATCGCCGTCGTGATCCTGCCCATCGCCCTCGGGCTGGCCGCCCTTGGCCAGCTGTTCACCAGTTACCATCCGCTGCTCTTCGGCGCGGGCGGGCTCTTCCTCATCGCACTCGGCGTGTTGACCCTGCGCGGCCGCGGGATCGAGCTGCCGTTTGGTCGGGCGCCGACGTTCGCGGCCCACCAGGGCGCCTCGATCTTCGCCCTCGGGCTCTTCTCGGGCGCGGCGAGCTCCTGCTGCGCGCCCGTGCTCATCGGCGTGCTGACCCTGACGGCGCTGACGAACTCCTTCCCAGGAGCGCTCGCCGTCTCGCTCGCCTACGTTTTTGGCATGGTCTTCCCGCTCTTCCTGCTCGCCCTGGCCGGCGACCGTTTCGGCTGGGCCCGCAGCCGGCTCGTGCGCGGGACGACGCTGCATCTGCGCATCGCCGGTCGTGAGCGGAGCATCCACAGCACGAACCTCGTTGGCGGGGTCTTATTCCTGGCCATGGGCGTGCTCGTGCTGGTCCTGGCGGCCACAGGAACGGAAGTCCTCACGCTCCCAGGCCAGACGCAGCTCAGCAGCCTCCTGCACCAGGCGAGCGACGCGTTCCTGGCCGCCGTCAGCGGTCCCGCGGCGATCGCGATCACCGCGCTCCTGGCCCTCTTCGCCGTGTATCTTTGGCGACACGCGAGCCGGCCCATCAGCCCGTCGGAGGATGTGCACCCCGATGAACCGGCGTGAGCGGCGTGCCCAGCGCGCGGGCGGTGCGGGCGCCGCGACCGCGAGCACGAGCGCGGGCGCGAGATCAACGTCGCGACGGGCGGCCGCGCCTCGGGGGCGAGGGCGGCTGGCGCTCATTGTCGGGGTCGTCGCGCTGGGGCTCCTCATCGTGGGAGTCGCGGCCGTCAACAGCCTCTCCGGCGCCGGCAGCGCGGCGATCGCCTATGCGGTCGGCCAGCCCGGTGTTGGGGCGAGGGCCCCCGAGTTCAGCCTGCCGAACGCCACCGGCGGGACCTTCCAACTGTCCGCGTACCGGGGCCAGAACGTCCTGCTCTACTTCCAGGAGGGCCTCGACTGCGCCCCATGCTGGCAGCAGATGGATGACCTGCAGGGCGATCTCGCGAAGTTCCGGGCGCTGGGCATCACCGAGATCGCGGCGATCTCGATCGACCCGCTCGACGCCCAACGCGCGCGCGCCGAGCGCGACGGAATCACGTTCGCGGCGCTATCCGATCCGAGCCTGACCGTCGCGAACGAGTACGGCACCCTTGGCTACGGGATGATGATGGGCAGCCGCCCGGGCCATACCTTCATCCTCGTCGGGCCCGACGGCACGATCCGCTGGCGCGCCGACTACGGCGGCGCGCCGAACTACACGATGTTCGTGCCTGACGATCAGCTCCTCGCCGCGCTGCGCAAGGCGCTCGCCACGGCCGGCTGAGTCGGCCGCCCGGATGGACCAGCCGGCGGGCGGCATCGGCTTGTCCCGGTGCCGCCGGAGCCACGTCATGCGGCGCCTGGCGATCCGAACGGCGCTGGGGGCACTCCTGCTCTTCACAGGCGTCAGCGCCTTGGCCCCGACCCCGACGTATGCCCACGCCTTCCTCGTGGAGTCCGACCCGGCCGCCGGCTCTCGGCTGAGCAGCAGCCCAGCCCGACTGAGCCTGCGCTTCACGGAGCCGGTGGCCGCGGCCACGATCGCGCTCCGGACCAGCACCGGCGAAACGGTGCCGACGGCCCCGCTCGAGCATGAGGAAGGCGGCCTCGTCGTCGTCACCACGCCCGAGAAGACCCTGGCTGACGGCGTCTACATCGTCTCGTATCAGGTGCTGTCCGCCGACGATGGCCACGCCACGGCCGGAGAGTACGCCTTCGCCGTCGGCGGATCCGGGGCCGTGGCAGCCGCCACGCAGGTCGAGGTCGGACCGTCGCCGTTCCAGGTGGGGGCCCGCTGGCTGCTCCTGCTGGGCTTGCTCATCGGGTTCGGGGGGCTGCTCTCCGAGACCTTTATCTGGCGGCCCCTCGCGGCGAGCGCCGGCGCGTCTGTGCCGCTCCTGCCGATCGGCCGGCTCGTGCTCAGCGGTGTCCTGGGTGGCCTCGGATCGCTGGGTCTGCAGGTCGTCACCAGCGCCAACCTGGGGCAGCTCGATCTCGTCGCCTTGAGCGGCACCCAGTCCTTTCGGTTGCTCGCGCTCGGGATCGCCTGGGCCCTCGTTGGCCTCCTCGTCGTGGCCCGTCCCCTCCTTCGACCGCTCGCCTTGCTCCTGCTTGGTCTCGCGCTGATACTCGTCGTGCTGGCGGGCCACGCCGGCGCCGGTCCGCCA
>JAJYDP010000163.1 GCA_021777365.1 Chloroflexota bacterium
GTACTCCAAGGATGACCTCGCCCGCATTCAACGGAGCCTGAACGAACGTCCGCGCAAGACCCTCGGCTATATGACACCATTGGAGAAGTTCACCGAATTAGTTGCGCTGTCTACTTGAATCCGCCCACACTTCATGGTGGTCGAGCCAGCCGATTGCTACCTCGCTCACCTCGCGGCGATCGAGCGCTCGCCGAACACGGTGCGCGCCTACGCGTCGAGCCTGAAGTTCTTCTTCGAGCACCTCGAGGCGCGCGGCCTCGCCTTCGAGGACGTAAGGATCGACGACATCGGCCGGTTCGTCCAGGCGTTGCGGGCCCCGGCCGAGGGCGTGATCGTCATCGACGCGAGCGCGTCCCACCGTGCGCCTTCGACGGTCAACCGTCACCTCGCGGCGATCTTCGGGCTTTATGAGTTCCACGCCCGGCGCGGTGTTACGGTCGCCGACGAACTCATCAGCTGGCGCCGAGGTGGGCGCGGCTCCTACAAGCCGTTCTTGGACCAGGTCGGCGGGCGGGCTCGACGGGTGCCCCGCCGACCGGTGCGCCTGCGAGAGAGCACGCACCTGCCAAAGACCCTCACCACCGCCGAGATCGCAACGCTCCTCGAGGCCTGTGCGCACCTGCGAGACCGCTTCCTCCTCGCGCTCTTGGCCGAGACTGGCATGCGCGTCGGCCAGGCGCTCGGGCTGCGCCACGAGGACTTCGTCTCTCGGGAGCAGGCGGTGCGCATCGTTCCGAGGACCGACAACGCGAACGGCGCGAGGGCCAAGTGCCGCGATACTGCGGCGATCCCGATCTCGACTGGTCTTGTGCGCGCCTACACCGGGTACCTCTTCGCCGAGTACCGCGACCTCGACTCGGACTACGTGTTCGTCAACCTCTTCGCGCCGCCGCTCGGGCGCCCGATGCGCTACTCGGCCGTCGCCGGTCTCGTCGACCGGCTCGTGGCGCGCACCGGGATCGAGTTCAACTTGCACATGCTGCGTCACAGTGCGGCCTCCTCAATGATCCGGGCGGGAGTCCCGATCGAGGTGGTCTCGAAACTGCTCACCCACGCGAACGTCGCGACGACGAGCGCCACCTACGTGCACCTCGGCGTCGAGGACCTCCGGGCTGAGCTCCAACGAGCCGGGGTCGCTGACCCCGTGACGTCGCTGCAGTGAGCACGTCCCTCGCCACCGCGAGCGAGTACCCCGACGACGACGTCGCGCACCTGCTCGAGCTCGTTCGTTCCGAGTTCGCCGTCGCGATCTATCGCCCCGACCCGACGGACCCGGTGCTCACCGGGCGGCCATGTGCGGTGAAGGAGTGCGAACATCCGGCCCGCTCCCGGGGACTGTGCGCCGCGCACCGCTCTCGCTGGGCGAACCAGAAACAACCGGACCTTGCGAGGTTCATCGCAACCGCCGCGCCTGTGCGGGGAGAAACGCCGCGAGCTGACGAGGTATTCGACCTCTCGACACTTGCGCTCCGTGTCCGCCTCGAGCTCGCTCTCGTACTGCAGCGTCGCCACGATCAGCGTGGTCAGGGACTGCGCCCGGCGGCCGTCCGGCCGGTTGTCACGATGCTCACTCGTTGCGCAGCCGCCTCATTGCTCGAGCGGCCCCTCGACGCTTGGATTGCCTGGTTCGCGCCGATGAACAAGACGACCAGAGCGAGTGCGGTCGGCTTCCTCCGTTACGCCCGGTGCGTGCTCGAGGACACCCTCTTCGGCGGGGTGGAAGCCGAATACGCCCGCGACACGTGGGACATCCGCCGCCTCGCCATCCCAGTCACCGTCGGACATCACTCGGTCTCCTTCGCCGGCATTCCCCAGGTATGGCTGCGTGAGGCGGTGAAGTCCTGGGCGAGGTCGCGCCTCGTCGGAGGGATCTCCTTCGGAGCGATCCGCCGTGACGTCACCGGGCTCGGGTGGTTTGCTCGTTTCCTCGCGCAGGCCCTACCGGAGGCGGACGGTGCCTCGGAGATCAGCCGGGTACTCGTCGAGGGTTACCTCGTGCACCTCGCTTGCGAAGGCCCGGCTCCGAACACGAGCCTCGGCTACCTCACCAGCCTGCGGAACTTCCTCGAGACCGCGAGACGGCGGGGTCTTCTTACCCGTCTCGGTCCCGACGCCGTCGTCTACGCCGACGACCTGCCGCGCCGCCCGGCTGGTCTGCCCCGGTTCGTCACCGAAGACGTGATGACCAGACTCGAGTCCGACCACGCGCTTTCGTTTCTCCCGGACCACACGACGCGCCACCTCGTCATCGTCCTCATCGAGACCGGACTTCGCGCCAGCGACGCCTGTCAGCTCCGGGCCGACTGCCTCGTCCTCGACTCGGCGGGGTGGCCGTGTTTGCGCTACATGAACAACAAGGTGCGCGCCGAGCAACTCGTGCCGCTGTCCTCTCGGGCGGCGCAAGCTATCCGAGCCCAGCAGGACGAAGTCGCAAGGACGTCGACGACTTCACCGTGGCTGTTTCCTGCGCCGATGGCAAACCCCGATGGCCTGCGCCCGTTTACCTACGGCACCCTCCGTCAGCGCCTCGCTCGCTTCGAGGAAGTGATCGACCTTCGCGACGGGCAAGGGCGTCCGGTCCGGGTGACGGCTCACCAGTTTCGGCACACATTTGTTATCTCCCCTGGACCCTTGCTGTCTGCGACGACACATTCCGCGGCCTGAGTCTCTCGTGATGGACAAGTATCCGCCTCTTCGTCCGCGATGTCGTTTACGTTCGCCACATGAGCAATTTTCGAGCAGAACGTGCGCTGTCGCCCCTCGACGGCTCGGAGTTCTGGGTGGTGCTCGACGCCAATCTCGTTGTGCATCGCGAGGCGAGCGACTTCCTCCGCGCGCTCGACGGAGCTGGATCCTCACCGCACACGATCCGCGTCTACGGGGGGCGGGTCGCGAGGTTCCTCGGATGGTGCGAGGACCACGGCGTTGCGTGGACATCGATCTCGCTCGCCAACTTGGCCCGTTTCAAACACTTCCTCGAGGCGACGCCACATCGGGGCGATCGACGACGCTCCGGGGCGACAGTCAATGCGTCGCTCACCGCGGTCTGTGAGTTCCTGCGCTTCTGCGCGAGGACCGGCGTGATCGAGCAGTCCGTCGCGAGCCAGCTGTCCGAGCCCCGCCTCCTTCGCTTCACGCCGCCCGGCTTCGATGCCGGCGAGTCCGGTCAGTTCCGGACGGTGCGGGTCCGATCGCTCAAGTCGAGAGCGACGATCCCGTTCCCCGAGGCACTCACGCCCGAGCACGCCGAACGGGTCGTCTCCTGCTGCCAGCGTTCGCGGGAGACCTTCATGGTGGTGCTGATGCGCGACAGCGGCCTGCGGATCGGTGAGGTCCTCGGGCTGCGCCGGAGCGATCTCCACCTGCTGCCCGACTCACGCTCTCTCGGCTGCGCGGTTG
This sequence comes from Chloroflexota bacterium, assembly GCA_021777365.1. Next base: position 3,400 of record JAJYDP010000163.1, read on the forward strand.
TCGGCGCGCACCTCCACGTCCGCCACCGCCAGAACCCGAACGGCGCGCTCGCGAAGTCGCGCTTTCCGAGGACCGTGCCAGCGAGCGAGGCGCTCTGCTCGGCCTACGCCGACTACTTCTTCGAGCGCGCGGAACTCCTCGGCGAAGACGACAACGACATGGTCTTCGTTAACCTCTATCACGCCCCCCTCGGGGAAGCAATGACCTATCGGGCGGCGAAGGGCTTCTTCGATCGGCTTCAACGCGAGTGCGGCTTTCCGGTGCGCCCGCACATGCTGCGGCACACCGCGGCGACGAACTGGGTGCGCGCCGGGGTCGACCTCGACGTCGTCCAGCGCCTCTTGGGTCACGCCTCGCTCGCCTCGACGAGCGTGTACCTGCACGCGAGCGACGAGGACAAGCGGCGGGCGGTGGAGGCCGTCGCCGCCGGGCGGCACTACCGATGAGCGCAATGCACCTCGTCGCAGCGGACGAGGTCGCGGGAGACGAGAGCACCCCTCATCCCTCCTGGCTCGGATGGCTGGTGGCCCACGTCCTGCCGGCGTGGCGTGAGCGGGAGTGGGACCACGAGCACCTCCTGTTCACCGGCGACCTCGACGATAATCGGACGGTCGCGTGGCGCTGCCAGACGCCCTCCTGTCCGGCGGTCACCCGCCGCCATCACGGCCGCTGCGACGCCTGCCGCCGGGCGCAGACGGCAAGTGGCCTGCCCGACGACGTCTTCGACCGCGAACCCCGACGGGCGCCGTTCTTCGCACTCGTGCTTGCGCCCTGCGCGGTCCAGGGCTGCCGGCGCGAGGCCTCGAGCCACGGCCTGTGCCAGGCGCACGGCCGGGCCGTCGGCTCCCGGCGCGACGCGACGAGGTCTCTCGAGGAGCTCGTTGGGGTCGCCGTGCCGTTCCCGGCGTTCGAGTCCTGCCTCGTGCGCGCCTGTCCGCGCCAGCGCACGAGCGGGCGCGGACTGTGCGCGTTCCACGCCAACCGCCTCCGGCGCGAGCGCGGCAACGGGTGCTCGCCAACGGAGGTCGCGACGTGGGCGCAGCAGCAACCGCCGCGGCTCGGCCCGCACCAGTTCTCCCTCTCCGGTCTCACCGAGACCGTCCGCTACGAGCTCCTCTACTGCCTCCAGCAACGCGACGAGCTCCCGCCGCCGCTCGACCCGACGCAGGTGCGCATCGTCGTCACGCGCCTTTGCGACGCGACCTCGGTTCGTGAGCTCGACCTCGAGGCGCTCTGCCAAAGCGGCGGGATGCAATACAACGCAGCGGCGAAGGGGCTCGTGCGCGACCTCGGTCGCCATCTCCAGCAGGCGTGGAGCCGCTTCTCCGGCGCCGATCCCTATGGCGGTGACTGCTGGGAGGTGGCACCACTCGGGCTCTTCCCGAACGGATCACGCCGCTACCCGGCGACCTCGGGCGTGATCGACTTCCGCCCGATCGGTGAGGTGTGGCTACGCGAGGTCGCGAAGGCCTGGGCGCGCACCACCCACCCTTACCTGCAGAACCTCCGCCAGGCGATCAAGGCGTGCACCCTGGCCTCGACCGTGCTCGCCCTCTCCGGCCCGTCCGACCCGTCCCTGCTCGGCGCCGGCGAGTTCTCACGAGTCCTCGATGCGCTCTCGACGCAACACCGCGACGACGGGTCGCTGTACTCGGCGAGCTTTCGCAACGTGCTCCTGTCCCGGTTCCGCGAGGTCGTCGACTTCGGACGGACAGACGGCCTCATGGCGAGGGTGCCCGACTCGTTCTCCTCGGCGCGCCGGCGGCGCGTCGTCACCGAGGCGAACGAGGACGAGATTGGAAAGGCGTTGCCGGAGACGGTGATTCGCCAGCTCGATGCGCACCTGCACCTCCTTGGCCCGTCGGGCAGGATGGGCCCGATCGCAGCCGGCGACCTCCAGGCGATGCACCAGGCGATCTACCGGATCCTGCGCGACACCGGACGCCGTCCCGGCGAGGTCGCGAGCTTGATGATCGGTTGCGTCGAGGTGATTGACGGCCACCACAACCTCGTCTACGACAACCACAAGGCCGGGCGCCTCCGCCGGCGCCTGCCGATCACGACCGACACCGCTGAGGTGATCGCTTCCTGGCAGCGCCGTCGGCAGGTGCTGTCGTTGCCCCCGTCGAGCGACAGATGGCTGTTCCCCTCGCCGCTGCTGCGCGCCACGCGTTCGGCCGGTCACTTGACCGCGGCGGGCATCGGCGCCGAGTTCCGTGCCTGGGTGCGCAAGATCGAAACGCTCGACGGCGAGGCGCTCGGGGACGACGGGCGCCCGGCCCCGTTCGAGCGCTCCAAGATCATTCCCTACGCGCTTCGCCACTCCTACGCCCAGCGCCACGCGGACGCGGGCGTTCCCGTCGACGTCCTACGAGAGCTCCTCGACCATGTCTCGATGCAGACGACGATGGGGTACTACTCGGTTTCCCTGAAACGCAAGCGTCTGGCCATCTCCACGGTGGGCTCACTCGCGTTTGACGCGAGCGCGAACGCCGCGCCGTTCACCGACCCGCTCGCCTACGAGCGCGCCTCGGTCTCGGTGCCCTACGGCAATTGCACCGAGCCGGCCAACGTACGCGCTGGTGGCGGGCATTGCCCGATCCGCTTCCAGTGCGCTGGGTGCACCTTCTACCGGCCGGACCCCTCCTACCTTCCGGCGCTCGAGTCCCATCTCGCTGCGCTACGCGCCGATCGGGAGACCGCGCTCGCGATGGATACCGCTCCCTATGTGCTCGCCAACCTGAGCGCGGAGATCGATGCCTTCGCTCGAGTCGTCGAAGCGATGGGCCACCGCCTCGGTGAGCTCGCGCCCGATGAACGTGCCGAGGTGGAGGAAGCGAGCCGCCTTCTTCGTCGTGCCCGGGGTGCTCGGCGCATCCCGCTCGTCGTCGAGGAGACAGGATGACGACCGCCCGGGGAGCCGTGACCCGCACGGCGGCGCTGCGTGGCGCACGCGAGAAGGACAGCCGAGAAAAGCGTGACCGGGCGCTCGCCGCGCTCGAGGTGCTCGTGGCTGCAGGAGCGCCGATCAGCTTCGCCGCGGTGGCGAACGCGGCGGGCGTGTCGCGCTCGCTCGTCTACGCCGACGGTGTTCGCGACCAGGTGGAGGCCGCGCGAGCCCGGCAGCGCGAACCGGGCGGCACGACTATCCCCGCCCGTGCCGGCAACCTGCCAGCTACGCCGGAAAGTCTCCGGGTCGAGCTCGCCGTCGCCCGTGAGGAGATCCGTCGTCTCCGTGGGGAGGAGGCTGTTCTCACACGACGCCTTCGTCTGCAGCTCGGCGCGGAGATTGAAGCACCAGAGAAGTCACAGCTCATCAGCCGCGTCGGCGAACTCGAAGCGGTGAACCGTCAGCTCGTCGCGGAACGTGACGCGAGAGTGCTCGAGACCGTCGCCGCTCGGCGCCGGATCACGGAGCTCGAAGACGAGCTAGGCGCCGCGCGCGAGAGCTTGCGCCGAACGATCCGGGAACAGAACCGGACACGGTGAGCGATGCCGCCCACCGTTGCTCCCTGCTCCGACCAACCGTGGACAACGTGCCGGACGTGTCAGACATCAACACATAGCCGTTCACCAGGTATTCCTCTGGATCGACTACAGATAATCACGGGCACGAGACTTATCAATAGTGGTGTGCCGCAGCACGTTGTCCAGCGTCTGATGGGGCACGCGAGCCCGATGATGACCGCGACGTACGCCCGTCTCCACGATGCGACGCTGCGGACCGCGTTCGAGGCCTACTTGGCCACCCGGGTCGGCATCGACGGCAAGCGCCTGGCCTTTGACGCCGAGGCACCGACCGCGGACGCGGAGTGGGTGAAGCAGCACTACGGCCGCATCGAGGCGAGCCTGCCGAACGGCCTCTGCGCAAGTCCGCCGCAGCAGGAATGCCCGCACCCGAACGCGTGCCTCACGTGCCCAGACTTCCGGACCACGGTTGAGTTTCTACCGGTGCACCGCCGTCAAGCCGACGAAACGAGGAAGCTCGTCACCGCTGCGGAACAAGCGGGTCGTGAGCGTCTCGCCGACAACCACCGCAGGGTCCTCGGCCACCTCGAGCGGATCATCCCCGCACTCGAGTCCCTCACAGGAGATGGCGGTGACCATGACGACAGATTAACGAACCGAGCGTCTCGTTGCCGCAGCAAGGAAGCGCCACGACGAGACGCGCCGCAAGGCCGTCGAAGCCATTCACAGTCTCGACGACGCCGGCGCGTTGGTGAATTTCGCCGCAGTCGCGAGAGCGGCGGGGATCTCTCGTGCTTGGCTTTACGACAATGACACCGTTCGCGCAGAGATCGTCGAGCTGCGCGACCGGACGACCGGTTCGACGTCGGCGCGACCGGTCGTCGAACGCGCATCGGACCGATCGCTCCACCAACTCGTCACCGCCCTCCGAATGCGTGAGGCCGAACTGAGGCGGGAGAACCAGCTCCTGCGCGAGGCGCTGGCCCGAAAGTTCGGGGAGGAGCGAGCCGCGCAGCTCACCGCGCCGAGCCCCGTCGTTGACATGTCAAAATAGACCAAGCCCAGCTTACGGAGGCGTTTCGAGCGAGTGGTGCAGATAAAGATCGAGCACCGCATGTTCAGCTTCATCACCATGAACTGGCGCGGCAAGCCGTTGAGCAGTCTGCGAACGATCATCGAACTGATCTCGGCGACGTCCACGTCAACGGGTCTCACCATCCAGGCGGACTACGACCCGAACTGGTATCCCAAGGGCGTGAAGATCAGCGATCGAGAACTCGCGGCCCTGCCACTCGTGCCCCATGACTTTCACGGCGAGTGGAACTACACCATCAACGCTCAATCAATCTCGACGTGAGGCCTAAGCAACTCCAGTTTCCCTGACACGAAGGGCATTTTCGCGGATGGCGGTCAGTCGATCACGCGAACTGATGAAAGATCCGGGCTAGAGTCTTGCTTGCTTCGGGCTGTCGGTTATTGCAGCTGCAGGAGCGTTCTACACGGGCGGTCTCGATGTGGAGGCTGCGGAGGCTGTCAATCAGGCGCTATCCTTAGTCGGAGTTCCCTGCGAAATATTGGCAAACTCGTAGAGGGTTGATCGATTGGGTCAGTGGATGGAGAAGGCGCAAAGAGTTAGTCAATTCGTAGGAGCAATTGCTCTATTTACGACCCTTATTGTAAGGATGACTCACGTCGTCCATGGCGTCGCTTTGGACGCAGTCATGGGGATCCTGGCTCCGGTGGCGATCTTGGGCTTTATCTGTTCGTTGTATTTTATTTGGCGAGTGAAGAAATCGCGAAGAACGTAAAACTACATGGGGAGAAAGTTGCACGGCCGGTAAAGTGGGACGGCCAGTTCTAGTGATCACCGCTCATCGCAGCATAGAGTTCCGCGGGACTCTTGTAGTCGAGTTCGGCGGCGTTGATTGTTGATGAGGTCAGCCACGGCGTTGGCATGTTCGGGATCGATGTTCGCGAGTTCGGTGCCGCGAGGGAACCACCAACGCCACTGCCGGTTCTGATTCTCTACCTGCCCACGTTGCCACGGGCTGTGGGGCTCGCAGAACCAGACGCTGAGGTCGT
>JAJYDP010000164.1 GCA_021777365.1 Chloroflexota bacterium
CCGCTTCCGGGCGCGGCCGTCCCGCCGGGCGACGGCGCGGAGCGCGCGGGCGTGGCCGGGAGTTCCGTCGGCGCGGGCGGTGGCACGGCCGGCGCGGCACCGCTGCCGGCGGCCGCGCTGCGCGGGCTGGGCCGTGACACCACGCACGAGATGATGCAGCACAGCATCGAGGGGACGCGCGGCGCGGTCCGCCCGGCCGGCACCCCCAAGATCGGCCGCAACGATCCCTGCTACTGCGGGAGCGGGCTCAAGTACAAGAAGTGCCACGGTCGCTGACCTCGGTGGCCCTCCGCCTCGCCGTGGCGGGCCTCGTGGGCGCCGTGCTGGCGACCGGCTACGCCACGTTCAGGATCTGGCAGCAGGGGACCGTCGATGAGCGCGGACACCCGGTGGACGCGATCGTCGTGCTCGGCGCCGCGCACTACGGGGAGGAGCCGTCCGCCGTCTTCGCCGCGCGACTCGATCACGCCGTCGGGCTCTGGCTCCAGGGCATCGCGCCGTACCTGGTGGTGACCGGGGGGATGGCACCGGGGGACACGACCGCGGAGGCGGACGTGGCCCGGGCGTACGCCGAGCACCGCGGCGTGCCGGCCGACGCGATCCTTGAGGAGCGAACGGGACGCGACACGGCGGAGTCGCTCCGCAACGTGGCCGCGGTCCTGTCCGCGCGCGGGCTCCGCTCCGCGCTCTTCGTGAGCGATCGCACCCACATGCTGCGTGTCCTCCGCGTCGCGACCGACCTGGGGATCACGGCATACGGGTCGCCCACCGCCACCAGCCCCGCGGACCTGGACCCGCAGGCGCGCGTGGACGCCACGATCCACGAACTGGGGGCGCTCGCGCTCTACCTCGCGACGGGGCGCTGAGGCCGGCCCATCCGGTCGACCGGATCGTGCCGGTGGCCGCCGCCGGAGATGCCGGTGCAAGGCCGCAATTTCCGCGGGCAACCTCTTGAGAACACCGGGCCCCATTCGTATACTTTCGTGAAACGCCGGAGTCCGCGCTCTGGCGTTCCGTTTGCCACCCGGGACGTCCCCCCGAGGGTGTTCGACAGCGGTGGATAGCAGCGAGGGTGTCGTGCGGGCGGAGGTCGTCGAAGAAGGGTTCCTCGATCTGATCGCATGTGAGCGAGACTGCCGGAAGTGCAGCTACGCCGCGAGCCTCGACTGTGACGGCAATTGCGGTGCCTGTCCCCACAACGAGTACTGTCCCTGCGTGAACCCCGTCGTCGCCAGGAGCAAGACCGCCCTGCGCATGATCGAGCTGCGCCCGATCCTGCTGCAGGACCTGCGAGCGCGTCGCTGATGGACCTCTCGTCCGTCCGGGACCTCGTGGAGCGCGTCCGGGCGACCTCGGGGCGTCTTTGACCTCGACGGGAAGGATCGCCGGCTCCGCGAGCTTGACGAGGGCGCCGCGCGCCCGGACCTCTGGGATGACCCCCGGGCGGCCCAGCGCCTGCTCCGCGATGCCGACCGGCTTCGCGAGGAGCTGACCACCTGGCGCGACCTCGAGCGGCGCGCCACGGACCTGCTCGAGCTGGCCGAGCTCGCCGCCGAGGACGGGGACCCCGAGATGGCGGCCGGCGTCGACGACGAGTATGCCGGCCTCGACGCCGCCTACGCGCGCCTGCGGACCGAGCTCCTCTTCAGCGGCGAGTACGACGCACGCGACGCGCTGCTGACGATCAGCGCGGGGGCCGGGGGCACCGAGGCGACGGACTGGGCGCAGATGCTGCTCCGCATGTACCTTCGCTGGGCCGAGCGTCACCGCTTCGCCACCGAGATCCTGGACCAGACCGAGGGTGAGGAAGTCGGGCTCAAGAGCGTGACGGTGGCCGTGGACGGACGGGACGCCTACGGGTACCTGCGGGCCGAGCGCGGCGTCCACCGACTGGTGCGGATCAGCCCGTTCGACTCCCAGAAGCGCCGCCAGACGACGTTCGGCCTGGTGGAGGTGCTGCCCGAGGTGGAGGACGACGTGGAGGTCGAGATCGACCCCGACGACCTGCGGATCGACACCTTCCGGGCCACCGGGCACGGCGGGCAGAACGTCAACAAGACGGACTCGGCGGTCCGGATCACCCACCTCCCGACGGGGATCGTCGCGCAGAGCCAGAACGAGCGCTCCCAGCTCCAGAACAAGGACACCGCGATGAAGATCCTCCGCGCGCGCCTCCTGGAACGGGCGCTCGAGGAGCGCGAGGCGCAGCTGGCCGCGATCCGCGGCGAGCACGTGGAGGCGGGCTGGGGGCACCAGATCCGCTCCTACGTGCTGCATCCCTACCAGATGGTGAAGGACCTGCGCACCGAGGTCGAGACCAGCAACACCGGCGCGGTCCTGGACGGGGACCTGGACGGGTTCATGCTCGCCGAGCTCGAGCGCGAGGCGACCGACGGCGGGGAGGAGCGGGCGTGAGGGACGACGCGGATCACGCGATCCTCCGCCCGATCCGGCCGGACGACATCCTCGGCTGCGTGGACGTCTTCTACGACGCCGTCGACCCGCTCTACCGACGGCTGGACCAGCCGCTGCCGCCGCGGGACCCCGCGTCGCTCGGGCGGCTGATCGGCCACCTGCTGGACCACGACGCCGATCGGGCGTGGCTCGCCGAGGCCCCGTCGTCCACGGGCGACGACCGGCCGCCCCGGATCCTGGGGTTCGGCACGGCCTGGCAGCGGGAGTCCACCTGGTACCTGGCGCTCCTCTTCGTCCGGCCGCAGGCCCAGGCGAGCGGCCTGGGCCGGAAGCTGCTCCTGCGCACGTTCCCGCGAGGGCCGATGGATCCCCCGGACCCGGAGGACGGCGCGCCCGATCCGGGCGGCGCGACGGAGGGCGGCGCGCCCGTGCTGGACGGCGCGGCGGCGGCCCCCGGTCACGGGGCAACCGGCGGTGGGGCGACCGGCGCCGGCTCCGGCCTGATGGCGACCTGCGTCGACTCCATCCAGCCCATCTCCACCGGGCTCTACGCGGGATACGGCATGGTGCCCCGCGTGCCGCTCTTCACGGCCATCGGACGGCCCCGCCCCGGGTCGCTGCCGGCACTCCCCCGGGATGTCGTGGCCACCGGCTTCGAGGCGCTCCCGGCCACGTACCCGCTCGCCGGGACGCTCGCCGGACTGGACCGCGCCACGCTCGGGTTCGAGCGGCCGCAGGACCACCGGTTCTGGGCGCGCGAGGGCCGCCGCGGCGTCCTGTTCCGCCGGGCGGGGGCCGGCGATGTCCTGGGGTACGGCTACGCCCAGCCGTCGGGCCGGCTGGGCCCGGTGGCGCTCCTCGACGAGACGCTCTACCCCGGCGTGCTGGGGACGCTGGTGGCCCGCGAGTCGCCGCCGGGCCCGTACCTTGCCCTCGTGCCCGGCGTGAACCACCGCGCGATCGTGGCGCTGCTCCACGCCGGGTTCCGCTTCGAGGGCTTCCCCGGGATCGTCGGCTCGACGCGCCCGTGGGAGGGCCTGGCGCGGTACCTGCCCGCCAGCTACGCGCTGCCGTGATGGGACGCGGGCATGGTGACCGGGCGGGCGGCGTGACCGGGCGGGCGGCGTGATCGGGCCGGCGGCGTGACCGGGCGGGCGGCGGCGCCGTTCGACCCGGGCTCGTTCGACGCCGCGGCGTTCGGGGCCGGCTGGAGCGCCTCGCTGCGGCGCGGCTCCGATACCGAGCTGCGCGGCTGGCTCGACCTCGCCCTCGCGTGCTGCGACGCGGCCGACGCGATCGCGCTGCGCCACTTCCGGCGCGACCTGGAGATCTCCGCCAAGCCCGATCGCACCCTGGTCACGCAGGCTGATCGCACGATCGAGCTCGAGCTCCGGGAGCGGATCCTGGCCGCCCACCCGGACCACGGGCTGGCCGGCGAGGAGTACGGCACCGAGTCGGCCGGCGCCTCGGTGCGCTGGCACATCGACCCGATCGACGGGACCCACAACTTCGTCCGGGGCGTCCCGCTCTTCGCCACGCTGCTCGGCGTCGAGCGGGACGGGGAGCTGCAGGTGGGCGTCCTGTCCGCGCCGGCACTGCGGGAGCGCTGGTTCGCGTGGCGAGGGGGCGGCGCGTGGGCGGCCCGTTCGGCGGCCCCGGTGCGCGTGGAGGTCTCCCGCGTGCACCGTCTCGCCGACGCGCAGGTGCTGTACGCCTCCCCGTTCGACGTCATGGCCACCGGCTGGGCACCGGGCTTCGAGGCGCTCGTCCGGGGTGCGTGGCGAGACCGCGGGTTCGGCGACTTCTGGGGCTACGCGCTGGTGGCCGAGGGCGCGGCCGAGGCGATGATCGAGGTCGGCCTCAAGTCGTGGGACCTGGCGGCCCCCACCGTGCTGGTCGAGGAGGCGGGCGGACGGCTCAGCGACTTCGCGGGGGCCCGGGGCCTGGAGATCGGCAGCGTGCTCGCGACCAACGGCAGCATGCACGGCGCGGTCCTGGCCGCGCTGGGCGGCCGGGAGACCGACGCCTCACGCTGAGCCCCGAGGGGCGGCCGGGTCGGTGCCCGTGCTACCCTGTCGGCGACGTGGCTTTGCTCGCCGTGCCCGCGTGCGGAGTCCCCGGCAACCTCCGCGCGCGGAGCCAGACATGAGCACCTCCCCGCCCCGCATCGCGGGCGCCATCGCCGCATCGGCCGCGGTCCACATCTCCCGGGACGCCGCACCACTGGCACCTGCGTCCACGGACGCGGCCCCCGCGACCCGGCGCATCTCGCTTGCGCTCGAGGACGTGAGCAAGGTCTACCCGAACGGGCGTCGCGCACTGGCCGACGTGGACCTCGTGGTGCCCGACGGCGACTTCGTCTTCCTGGTGGGTCCCTCGGGCGCAGGCAAGAGCACGCTGATCAAGCTGCTGATCCGCGACGAGCTCGCCACCAGCGGCACCGTGTTCGTGGCGGGCCGCGACGTCAGCCGGCTCTCGCGCCGGGACGTGCCCCGACTGCGGCGGCGCATCGGAATCGTCTTCCAGGACTACAAGCTGCTGCCCCACAAGTCGGTCCGGGAGAACGTCGCGTTCGCCCTCGAGGTGACGGGCACACCCGGCCGGCAGATCCTCCCCGCCGTCGAGCGGGTCCTGGCCCTGGTCGGGCTCACTGCGCAGGCCGACCAGCTCCCCAGCCAGCTCTCCGGCGGCGAGCAGCAGCGCACCGCGATCGCGCGAGCGCTGGTCCACGAACCGCGCGTCATCATCGCCGACGAGCCGACCGGCAACCTGGACCCGCTCATCAGCTGGGAGATCATCCAGCTGCTGCTGCGCATCAACGAACTGGGAACGACCGTCCTGATGGCCACCCACAACGCCGAGGTGGTGACCGCGCTGCGGCGCCGCGTGGTCGCGCTCGAGGATGGGCGGGTGGTGCGCGACGAGGTCGGCGGCTACCACCGCGAGTACTGACGGATGCTGCGCTTCCTGCTCTTCTCGTTCCGCCGCGCGTGGCAGGGGTTCTGGCGCAACCTCGTCATGAGCCTCGCCGCGACGGTCACCATGACCCTGATGCTGCTCATGCTGGCGGGGCTGGTGATCGGCCTCTCCGGCATGGACGCCGGGCTCCGCTTCGTGGAGCAGAAGGTGGAGGTCCAGGCGTTCATCGCCGACGGCGCGCCCCAGGCGCAGGTCGACGCCCTGGTGGCCCAGGTGCGCGCGCTGCCGGAGGTGTCGCAGGTCGTCTACCTGGACAAGCAGCAGGCGCTCGCGCAGTGGCAGCAACAGCTTCGCGAGCAGGGCAAGCCGGACTACTCGAGCGAGACGGGCACCAACCCCATCCCGGCCAGCATCCAGGTGAAGCTGAGGGATCCGCACGTGTACGGGTCCGTGATCCAGACGCTCCAGAGCGCGCACGGCGTCGTGACCGACGTCCTCCAGACGCAGCAGGTGGTGGATGCGCTGCTCACCGTGACCGGCTTCCTGCGCACCGCCGGGCTGGTGATCCTGGGCCTGGTGGGGATCACGGTCCTCTTCATCGTGATCAACACCATCCGGCTCGCCGTGGTGGCACGCGGCGAGGAGATCGAGATCATGCGGCTCGTCGGCGCGTCCGACGCGTTCATCCGCTGGCCGTTCATCTTCGAGGGGATCCTGGTGGGCCTCCTGGGCGCGGCGATCACGCTGGGGATCCTCGGGCTGGCGGCCCAGCCGATCGGCCAGGCCGTGGCCACGCTGGTGGGCCAGGTGCCCATCCAGTTCGACCAGGACCTCGCGCAGCAGCTGGTCCTCGTGGTGGGCGGGGCCGGGATCGCGCTGGGCGGCGTGGGTGCCTTCATCTCCGTGCGGACCTACCTGATCCGCTGATCCCCGCCCGACGGCCGGCCCGGGAAGCGGCACAATCGCACCACGCGGCGGCGCGCCGCGGATCGAGCCTCGGTGGCCGGTGGCCCATGGGCATCCGGCCTCCGTCCGGGCATGCGCCGTCCCGCCCGACGGGCGGGACGTCAACGAGGCACCCGCCCATGCTGATCCAACCGTCATCCCCGGATCCCCTCCCGCGGACGCCGCCCGAACAGCCACACGACCCCGCCCGGGCCCCGGACGCGGCTCCCGCCCCGGCTCCTGCCCCGGTTCCGGACGTGGCCCCTGCGCCGGCCCCGGTCGCCGGACCGGCGCCGGCCGGGCACGCCGATGGCCGTCGCGCCACGGTGTGGCTCGCGGTGATCGGCGCCGCCATCCTGGCCGGCAGCGCCCTCTTCGCCGCAGGATTCCTCCTCGGCCGCCAGACGGTCCTGACCGACGGAACACCGCCCCAGCTGGCGGCCGATCTCCAGCCGTTCTGGGACGCGTTCGATTCGATCGAGCAGCGCTACGCGGGCCTCCCGGTGGACCGGCGCGCGATCGTCGAGGGCGCCATCTCCGGCATGTTCAAGGCCCTGGGCGATCCCTTCTCCGCCTACATGACGGGCGAGGCGTACCGCGCCTCCCTCACCAGCGTGTCCGGCCAGTTCGAGGGGATCGGGGCCACGATCGCCACGGAGGACCCGTCCGGGAACCAGGGGTGCGAGCCGGCAGGACCGGCGTGCCGGGTCGTGGTCGTCCGCCCCATCCCCGGTTCGCCGGCGGAGCGTGCCGGGATCCGGCCGGGCGACGGGATCCTGGCCGTGGACGGCAGGGAGGTGACCGGCCTGACGATCGACCAGGTGGTGGCGCTGGTCCGCGGGCCGCGCGGCACGCCGGTGAACCTGCGCATCGGACGCGGCTCGGCGCCGCCGTTCGACCTGCGCATCGTCCGCGCGATCGTCACCACCGAGGACGTCACCAGTCGGCTCGTGGCAGGGGGAACCCTGGGGTACATCCAGGTCTCGGGATTCGGCGCCGGTGTGGCCGCCGACTTCAAGTCCCAGCTCCGCTCGCTCCTCGCCAATGGCGCCCGCGGCATCGTGCTCGACCTGCGCGGCAACCCCGGCGGGCTCATCGACCAGGCACGCACGATCGCGAGCCAGTTCATCGCCAGCGGGCCCATCTACTGGGAGCAGCAGGCCGACGGCTCGCGCACCCCGGTCGACGCCGAGCCGGGCGGAGTGGCCACCAGCCGCGCCCTGCCGGTCGCGGTCCTGGTGGACAAGGGCACCGCGAGCGCATCGGAGATCCTGGCCGGCGCCCTCCAGGACAGCGGCCGCGGCATCCTGATCGGCAGCACGACGTACGGCAAGGGGACCGTGCAGGAGTGGCAGCTCCTGGGGCAGGACATGGGCGGGTTCAAGCTGACCATCGCGCGGTGGCTGACGCCGTCACAGCGCTGGATCAACGGCACGGGCCTGACGCCGAACATCGCCGTCACGACCCCGGCGTCGGCCACGGCCGGCGGCGACCCGGTGCTGGCACGGGCGATCCAGGTGCTGTCGACGAAGCTGGCACCCGCGGCCGGGACGACGGCCGTGCCACGCGGCGCAGCGGCGCTTGCCTTCGCCGCCGGCAGCCGCTAGTATCCCCTGCAACGAAAGGAGGTGATGTGCAGTGATAGACAGTCATTGCACCACCCCGCGGGAGGCCTCGGCCTAGCTCGCAGGTTGGTACGCAACCGAACGCCGGCCCTCGGTGGGCCGGCGTTCGTGCGTCCGGGGGCCCTGCTCGCGTATCCTCATCGCTCGCCACGGCAGCGGGCCCTCCCGTGCACGACGTGGCACCGCATGCCGTCGACCGGCCCGGCCCGGCCCACGCACCCGCCGCGACCAGCCCGCCGATCGAGCAGGGCCGGCGCACCGGCCCGAAGGATCGTCAGATGTCCGAGCACACGGTCACCGTCAACCGCAAGGCGCGTCACGAGTACTCCATCGAGGAGACCGTCGAGGCGGGGATCGTGCTGACCGGCACCGAGATCAAGAGCGTCAGGGCGGGGAAGGTCAACCTGCAGGACGCGTATGCCCGGATCGAGCGGGGCGAGGCGTGGCTGATCGGGGCCCACATCGCGCCGTACGAGGCCGGCAACCGCTACAACCACGAGGCGCGGCGCACCCGCAAGCTCCTCCTGCACCGTGACGAGATCCACGAGCTCCTGGGGCGCACGACCCGGAAGGGGCTGACCCTGGTGCCGCTCCGCCTCTACATCACCGACCACGGACTCGCGAAGCTCGAGCTGGGCCTGGCCCGCGGCAAGCAGCAGCACGACCGGCGGCGCGAGATCGCCGCGCGGGACGCGCGCCGGGAGCTCGACCGGGAGCTGGCCGACGCCGATCGCGGCCGGTAGGCGCCCCCGGACGGCCCTTCGCGGGACCCCGCACGGGCACAGCGCCAGGCGCCGGCACCGCGATCGCGGGGGTCGGGTCTTGGCGCAGGCGGCGTGAGCCGGTAGAATCAGGTTTCCGAACGGAAGTTCGGTATGGGGATGCGTGGTTTCGACAGGGCCCGAACCCCAGGGAACGCGAGCCGAGGTGCCGTCTGGCCTCGTTAAACAGGCGGCAAACGAAGTAACTGGCAACCGCCAGCCTGCTCTCGCCCTCGCCGCTTAGGCGGTAAGGTGAGCGTGGAAGCAGCCTC
>JAJYDP010000165.1 GCA_021777365.1 Chloroflexota bacterium
GTGGACGAGCTCCGTCACCCGGATCGCGCCGACCTGGCGGATCCACTCGAGGATGCGGGCCTGTCGCTGCCGTGCCAGCACTGCCGCCGACTCCCTCCCCTGCGTGCACTCCCGGGCCGATGATAGGTCCGAGGAGGCGTGACCGCCTCCGCGGCCCATCCGGGATCCGGTTGAGCATCCCGGGCTTCGACAGCACCGGTCGATGCGATCGCGCCCATCGGCAGCGCCTGCTTGCTCGCCGGGCATCTGCAGCCGGTACGTCCGACCGACCCCGCCTCCAGGCGGTGCCTCGACGTCCCGTTCAGCGGCCCGCCCAGGCTCGCCTGCGCAAGGGCGCAGCCCAGCCGGGGTCGCGCCTCGGGGAGGTCCCGGCGACTGGCCGGTCGGCTGACCGCCGGGCGGCGAGCAGGGCCAGGATCGCCGCCCGGTACTGGCGTCCGCCTGGCACCCGCGCCAGCCACTCCAGGTAGTCCGGGTCCGTGTCGGCCAGCCTCTCAAGGGTCCAGCCGGCGTAGCGCCCGTGGTCCAGCGTGTTGGCACCCGTGGTGCGGTCGCGCGGGCGCTCCGTCGTCCGGGCGTGGGGCCCTCGGATCTCCCATTCTCCAGCGCGAGGCTCGGATGGCGGCGCACTGAGCCGGGCCCGGTCGTAGGTGGCGCGGCGCGCTGGATCGCCCAGAACCGCCCGGGCCCCGTTGAGGGCGACCATGCGGGCGGGGTCACCTCCGGCGTCGGGATGGTGGCGCTTGGCCAGGCACAGGTAGACGGCGCGGATCACCTCGGGCTCGGCCCGCGGGTCGAGCTGCAGGACCGCGTAGAGATCCGTGCGCTCGCTCATGGCGCTGGCGCCGCGTCCGGCGCCAGCGTCACGCGATCCCGCCCGGCCAGCTTGCTCGCGTACATCGCGTCGTCGGCGCGGGCGATCAGCACATCGGGATCCTCGCCCGGGCGGGCGAGCGCGGCACCGACTGAGATGGTGACCCGCGTCCCGGGCCCCGGGCCGTCGGGGTGGGCGGCCGCCACGAGCGCCCGGCATCGGTCCGCGGCCGCCGTGAGCGCGGCGCGGGTGACGCTGGGCAGCACAGCCACGAACTCGTCACCGCCCCAGCGCCCCGCCACGTCCCCTCCTCGCAGAGCCCCCCGCAGTGTCTCGCCGACCGCCCGCAGGAGGGCATCGCCGGCCTCGTGCCCGCGCGCGTCGTTCACGGCCTTGAAGGCATCGAGATCGAGGAAGAGCAGGCCGAAACCCGAGCCCGCGTGCGGCCGTCCCGGGCGCAGCAGGGATCGCCAGCCGCGGGGCGTCTCAACGCTCGCTTGATCGTCACCGGTGTCGGCGATGCGGGTGGCGACACCTTGCCGGTTCGGCACACGTCGTCCTCACTGTGGGACGCGGCAGCATGGTGGGTGACCCACGCGGAGACATCTATGGGCCGATTGGAGGTCCGTTGGAGGTACCAACAGGGGCAGGTCGACGGCTCCCGTTCCGAACGCCGCCACCTCGCCAGCACCACGCACGCTCCAGCGGACGCTCGACCGTCGGAGCCGGCTGGCGGACGTTGAGGTCGCCAGGCCACACGGGGCACCTGCCCGGTCGAGCAGGTCATGGTGAGTCGCAGCGGGCCGCTCGGCAGGTGTGTTTGACGCGGCCGGTCCGGCACACTGCACCACCAGGCCGGGACAGGGTCGCATAGGGAGCGACCAGAATGCCGCACCAAGGACAACCAGGCGCACCAGCGGCGGAGGTGAGCGGACCGGCGACGACCGCGAGCGAGCTGTGGGCGTCGGGCACCATCGTCGATGTCATCCTGGGCCACGTCAACGACGCAGTGTTCGCCACCGACCCGGACAACCGGGTGACGTTCTGGGGTCCCTCGGCGGTGCGCCTGTTCGGCTACACGCGGGACGAGGCCCTCGGACGACCCTTCGGCGAGCTCCTCCCCTACCGCATGGCCGCCGAGGGAGACGAGGACGCCTTCTTCACCGCGCTGCGTGCGGGACGGACCTGGCGCGGCTCGGGCAGCGTGCGCTTGCGCGATGGGACAGTGCTGTGGATCCAGTCGACGGTGCAGCCCCTTCTGATCGACGGGCAGCTGGTCGGAAGCGTCTCGGTCAGTCGGGACATGACCACGGAGCGCGCGGCGGAGCAGCGGCTCCTCGAGCAGGAACGCTTCCTCGATGCCGTGCTCGAGGTGATGGGCACCATCGTAAGCGTCCTCGATGCGCAGGGCCGCATCGTGCGCGTCAACCGGGCCGGCCAGGAGGTGAGCGGCCGCGCCCCGTCCGAGCTGATCGGGCGGCCGTTCTGGGAGGTGCTCATCCCGCCCGCCGAGATGGCGACCCTGCAGGCCAGGTTCGCCAGCCTCACCGCCGGCGCGTACCCCAGCACGTTCGAGAACCACTGGATCAGCGCGACCGGTGAGGAGCGGCTCATCCGCTGGTCGAACACCTGTCTCACCGACGCGGCGGGTGCGGTGACCTACGTGATCGGTGCCGGGACGGACATCACCGAGGCGCAGCGAACCCGAGACGCACTCGACGGGGTTGAGGCGATCGGGCGCCTGCTGGCAAGTGCGGGCCCCACCGAGGCCACGCTCGACGCGGTCATGGAGCGCCTCGCCGCGCTTATGGACTACCGGTTCGCCGCACTCATCCTCCGCGACGGGGAGCGCTGGCGCCTGGGCGCGCAACGCGGCTATGGCTCGCTCCCAGCCGTCTTCGATCCCGCCCGCGGCGTCATCGGGCGCGTCATTCGTACCGGCGTCCCCGCCTTCGTGGCCGACGTGCTCGCCGATCCCGACTATGTGGCCGACGACGCGCGCGTGCGCAGCGAGCTCTGCGTGCCACTGCGGGCCGAGGGCACCACGCTCGGGGTGCTCGACCTCGAGGCGGGCGCCGAGGCGCCGCTCACCGACGATGACCTGCGCCTGGCGCAAGCGGTGGCGGACCGCCTCGCAGCGGCGCTGCTGCTGGGTCGCGAACAGCTCGACCTGCGCGACCGCGTCCGGCTGTTCGACGCCCTCACGGCGTTTGCGCGGCAAGCCGGCCTGGCCCAGGATCCGGAGCAGCTGTGGCCGGGCCTCGCCGAGGCGGCCGCCGGCGTGATCACGGCCGACATCGTCTCGCTGACTACCCTCGACCGGACCAGTGGGCGATACGTGCTGCGCGCCGTCGCGGGCGCCGGCGACGGTGACGGGCTGATCGGGGCGGACGTGGCTCTCGGTGAGGGTGCCGCGGGCCGCGCGATACTGGAGCGCGCCCCGGTCATCATGGACGCGCTGCCCCGCGAGCGGTTCGCGGCCGCCGTGCAGCCGTACCTCCCGGCCGCCGCCATGGCCGTGGCCGCCGTGCCACTGTTGCGGGAGGGCGCGGTCCTGGGAGCTCTGGTGTTCGCCCGACCCGCCGAGCGCGGCTTCGGTTCCCTCGAGCAGGAGGCGGCCACGCTGCTCGGCGCGCAGGCGGGCCTCGCGGTGGCCAACGCGCACCTCCTCGCGGAGGTGTCCGAGCTCGCCATCCACGACCCGCTGACCGGCCTCTTCAATCGTCGGCACTTCGACGCGGCGCTCGACTTGATGATCGCTCGCTGGCGACGGGAGCGAGGCCTGAAGCCGCTGGCGGCGGTGATGCTCGATCTCGACCACTTCGGCGACTTCAACCGCGCGCACGGGCACCAGGCCGGGGACGAGGCCCTCCGCCGCTTTGCCGGCGTGCTGCGCGAACGGGTGCGCTCCTCCGACCTGGTGGCCCGCTACGGGGGCGAGGAGTTCGTGGTGGTGCTGGAGGACTGCGACCGGGATGGCGCGCGGGCCGTGGCGGAGGCGATCCGGGCGACCTTCGAGGGGCGGGAGATCCCGGGGCCGGAGGGGATCGCCCTGCACGCCACGGTGTCCGCCGGGTGCGCCGCGCTGACCATCGGCGAGCCTACCAAGGAGGCGCTTGTCCGGGCCGCGGACATGGGGCTCTTCATGGCCAAGCGCGGCGGACGCAACCAGGTTGTAGCGGTCTGACCGATTTCGGCACCAGGCCGAGCCGTGGTCTCGGGAACACGCCCACCGGGTCCCCGGCGCGTTGGCCAGGCGCACAGTCCTCCGACTTGTGTGAGGGACAGGCGCAACGCGACAGGGACCATCGGCTGGCCGGGGTGGTCCCTTGAGGGAGGGGCGTGCAGAGGGTTTTCGGACGAAGGTGTGGCGGAAACGTGGCCTCCGCCGACTTTCACCCGGAGGCCCGCTCGAGACCTCGCCATGCCCGCCCCGCGCTCTCACTCCACCACCCATCGACCACCGGCCCGCCGTCCGCGGGTGCCGGCTCCTGGGGCTGCCGACTCGGGGGCCGGGGCGGCGCATCCCATCAGCGAGCAGTTCGGGGCCATCGTCGAGGGCGCGGCGGAGGCGATCCTCGTCGCGGACGCGGCGACCTACCGGTACCGTTGGGTGAACCAGGCGGCCTGCGCGCTCCTGGGCTACCCGCGCGACGAGCTGCTCGGCCTGCGCGTGCACGACCTCCATCCGGCCGAGGTGATGCCGGCCGTGCTGCAGGGGTTTGCCAGCGCCGGCGACGGGCGGATCGTCGAGGGGCGGGGGGTGCCCTGCCGGCGCCGGGACGGGACGCCCCTCCTGGTGGACGTCCGCGCCTCGACCATGGTGCTCGACGGGGCGCCCTGCAACGTCGCCTTCTTCACCGATGTCACCGCGCTGCAGGCGCTCGAGACCCGCCTGCGACGCAGCGAGCGCAACCTCGCCGAGGCACAACAGATCGCCCACCTGGGCAGCTGGGAGGTGGACCTCAGCACCGGCACGGCGCATCGCTCCGCGGAGCTGCACCGGATCCTGGGTGTGGCGCCCGGCGCGCTCCCCGAGACGGCGGACGCCTTCTTCGCGTTTGTGCATCCCGACGATCGGGCCCGCCTCGCCGCTTCCGAGGCGTCCGCCTTCGCGGGCGAGACGGCCCACGATCTGCGCTTCCGCATCGTGCGCCCGGACGGGCAGGTGCGGCTGGTCCACGAGCTGGGCGAGGTGGTCCGCGACGGGGCGGGCGCGCCGCTCCGGCTGTTCGGCACCATCGCGGACATCACCGAGCAGGCCGCCGCCGACGCCCAGCGGATCCGCCTCGCCACCGCGGTCGAGCAGACCTCCGACGCGGTGCTCATCACCGATCTCGCGGGCACCATCGAGTACGTGAACCCTGCCTTCGAACGGATGTCGGGCTATGCGCGCGCGCAGGCCCTGGGGCAGAACCCCCGGCTCCTGAACAGCGGCCAGCAGTCGGCGGCCTTCTACCGCGCCCTGTGGGCCCGCCTCACCGGGGGAGAGTCCTGGAGCGGGCGCTTCATCAACCGACGGGCCGACGGCACGCGCTACCAGGTCGAGGCGACCATCTCGCCGATCCGAGACGGTGCTGGAGCGGTCAGCGGGTACATCGGCGTGCAGCGTGACGTCACCGCCCTGGCGGTGGCGCGCTCGAGCCTGGCCAGCGAGTTCCGGGAGCGCGCCCAGATCGCCGCCGGCCTGGCCCGCCTGCAGCCGGGGCCCAGCGCCGCAGCCACGGCGACCGAGATCTGCCGTGAACTGACCGCGCTGCCCGGCATCGACATGGCGGCCATCTTCGCCTTCGACGAGCGCGAGCAGGCGCACACCCTGGCCATCCTCGCGCCCGCCGGGTTCCCCCTGGCCGCGGGCGACCGGTTGCCGCCAGCCCGGGGGACCTACCTCCAGGCGCGCGCCGCGCAGGGACCCTGGGCCGAGACCTTCCACGCCCGACGGGCCGACGGTGCCTACGGGCGCGCCATGGCCCGGGTGGGCGTCCGCGCCAACGCCTACGCACCCATCCGCAACGGGGAGGGACTGCTCGGGCTGGTCGCCGCGGGCACGCGCGACGACGCCTTCGCGCGCCACCTGGTCGATCACCTGCCGGCCGTCGGCGAGTTCGCCGCCACCGCCAGCGCCCTGCTGGCGGGCGCCATCGAGGGTGACCGGCGCCGCTCGCGGCTGCGCGACCAGATCGCCGCGCTCATCGCCACCGGCGCGTTCACGCCGGTCTTCCAGCCCATCGTCGATCTCAACGACGGGTCGGTGGTCGGCTACGAGGCGCTCACCCGCTTCGCCGATGGCACGCGCCCCGAGCATCGCTTCGCCGACGCCTGGCTGGTGGAGCTCGGTCCCGAGCTCGAGCTCGCCACGCTCCAGGCCGCCATCGAGGCGGCCCGCGAGCTCCCGGCCGGACGCTGGCTCGACGTCAACCTCTCCCCGCGCCTCGTCGTGGACCCGGAGCCGATCCGGGAGCGCCTGGCGCGCGCCGATCGACCCCTCGTCGCGGAGATCACCGAGCACGAGGCGGTGGCCGACTATCGCGCCCTGCGCGCCGCCATCGGACGACTGGGAGGTGAGGTGCGCACGGCGGTCGATGACGCGGGGGCAGGGATCGCCAACTTCGCTCACATCGTCGAGCTGCGCCCCGATTTCGTGAAGCTCGACCTCGGGCTGATCCGCGGGGTCAACGCCGATCTCGGCCGGCAGGCCATGGTGACCGCCATGCGCCACTTCGCCCGCACCACCGGCTGTCGGCTCATCGCCGAGGGGGTGGAGACCGAGGCCGAGGCGAAGAGCCTCGCCACCCTCGGGGTCGAATTCGCGCAGGGCTACTGGTTCGGCCGGCCGGCCCCAGTGGCTGCCTGGGCGCGCCCGAGCGATGCGCGGGCCGTGCCGGCCGGCATGACGACAGCGGCGACGCCGAGTGATCAAGGACAGCACGTGTCGCGGATCGTCCGACCTTCATTGGCGGCAGCGTCCTCCAATTTCTGGTCGAGATGACCCACCTGGCAAACCCGGGACTGCGCACAGCCGCTCGGTCTCCAGCGACCGCCTGTGCGACAGCCTGCGTATCTGACCGCGCAGTCCTACCCATGTTCCCGCCGCGATGGTGCGGCGACACGTCCGCCGCACGCGCGGCGCAATGCATGGGGCCACTACTCGACCGAGCAGCTCAACAGGCCGTTCGTCCCTGCCGGCTGCCGGTCGCGGTCCTTCGACACGTGCACCTACGCTGAACTCGCGGTTCTTCGCGAGCGTCGGTCAGGGCGACCACGAAGGATCGCGTGGGGACAGCACATGGGCGCTCCGGCCTGGGCACTTGAGAAAGGCCGGAGCGTTCGTGGTTCCCAACGCCGGTCGCGAGCATGCGGCGGCACACCGTGCTCCGACGGACCTGGGGCACCAGCACTCGCCGAACTGGCCATTCCCGATGTGGCGAACCGGGGCCCCGGCCACGACAGCACGTCCGACCAGGGCCCCGGTCCGCCAGCGCGTTGGGGGGAGGGAGGTACGGTCAGGTTCCCGCGTGGTGACGACCACACCAAGGGCCGTTCGCAGGACAGGCGCGGACACCCGGCCCTGCTCGGTTCGGCAGGCCGGCCTGGGCCAGAGCGCCGTAGCATGCGAGCGCGGGCGGGGCGCCTCGCTGCCTGGTCCGCGCGGTGGCCGGAGGAGCCGGGGAACTCCTCCGGCCGTGCTCTCCCCCGGACCATCGGGTCATGCCGGATGGCCGGTGCGTGCGCGCCGATCCCGCTCCTAGGCTGCCCGCCGTGCGGTCCGAGGGCTGCCGGCACGAGGGGCAGCGGGCCGCACGCGTGATCGCGAACGCCCCGACGTCGGACACCGCCGGGGCGTTCGTGCGTCGGCGGCACCGATCGGGGACCTGCCGTAGCATCAGTGCGCAGCCAGTCCCCTCCCACACCGGGGCACTGGAGAGAGCGTCAGAGAACGGCCGGAGCGGGTGTATGCCTCCGGCCGTTCTCTGTGCCCGCTAGACTCTCCGGCGCACCTTCGGCCTTCCCAGCCGACGGCGACAGGCAGCGGGCCGCGGCGCGTTGGGGAGGCGCCGCGGCGCCGTTCGACATGTAGAGACGGACGCCGGGTCGCGTTACAGGGAACGTGGGGATCTCTGGCGCAGGCGGGACGGAGGAGGCGCAGGGGTGTGGCGCAGGGATGCGCTTCTCGCCGTCGCGGGCGTGGCGGTCGTGATCGTGGCCACGCTGAGCACGTTCGACGTGGCTCGGTGGGGGGCTGCGCAGGATGCTGCAGCACGGGTTGCAGGCACGATCGCCACCAGCCTGATAGCGAACCCGAAGCTGGACCTTTCCGGGTTCGTCCGAGACCAGGTCTATCAGGTGTGTCGCCCGGGCTACGCCGACGTCCAGTGGAGCGACCTGGACGGCCTCCGGGGCGTCGTCGTGGTCGTTCACTGTCCATTTCACCCCGTCTCACCGTTCGTGCCGAGCTCAGTCACGGCTGCCGCCTCTGCAGGGCACCCCTGAGCATCGCTAAGCGCCAGATAAGGCTCTCTCGCTACCGTTTCTCCCGGCCCCGCTCCGCGTCGCGGCAGCAGTCGGTCGGCCTTCCGGAGCCGGACGCGAGCCGCGAGCGTCGTGGCCGACTCTCCCGCGCAGCGGAACGCACGGGGAACGCTGCCTGCGCACCATGGTCGCATCGCGGGCGACGGTGGAGCACGACCCGCGCGGCCGAACCGCGCCGCAGCCGTGTGGGGACCGCTGAGGACCCTTGGCCCACGAAACCTGAGGGAGGGCGGCGCGATGATGCACGTCGAGGCCCAACAGATGGATCCCATCTTCCGCCTGCTGAACGACGAAGTCGCTCTGCGGATCTGGGAGCTCCTCCACTACGGGCACGACCCGGAGGGCTGGAAGCACGAGGTCGATCGGCTCGTCGACCAGATGGAGCCCGCGACGCGGCGAGAGTTCCTGACCCGGATCCGGTATCTGCAGCGGTACGTGACGACGCTCGAGGGGGCGTTGGCAGCCAAGGAGGTCGTGAGCGTCAGGTAGCCAACGCATCACGCGTCCGACGCAGGGCCCTGCGCCGAGACGGCGCCGGGCCCTGCGTGCGGAGCCGGACGCGAGCCGTGC
>JAJYDP010000166.1 GCA_021777365.1 Chloroflexota bacterium
CTGCACGGCCGCCGTCGCGAGGAGATCTTCCCAGGACATGCGCCAATGTTACGTAATCCGTAACAATAGGGCAAGTGGCTCCGGCGGTAGGACTCGAACCTACGACCAAGCGGTTAACAGCCGCCCGACTTCGTGCTCAGGCGGCGGCGGAATCAGTCACGGAGTCAGTCACGCAATGATGGACGGCAAGATGAATAGGATGGCAATCACGCCGGAGGCGTGGCGAGCGCGGGTTGATGATGCGTGCTCGAGCATCCCGTTGGTCCAACTCGCCAACGCGGACGCGATGGCACTCGCGTTACAGCTTGCCGCATTCGACTCCGCCGAGTGGCCTGATGCACGACTTCCCCTGCCCACCGTGGCTCCAGCCGTCGCACCCGACCGGAGGCCCGACCTCGAGTACTGCCAGGACCTCCTCGCGCTGGCGGAGTCGCCCGCGTTCGACACCGTGGTGGCCATGTTCGACTTGGTCCGCAGCGTCGACCGGGCCATGCCTTCGCAGTGACGGCGCGACGCGCTTCGGATTAGCGGGTTGCCCGAGACAGAGGAGAAGGCGAGATGCCGAACGAGGTCGACTGCACGTTGGTCATCACGGGCGCCCCGGATGAGGTCCGGAAGTGCCTGGCGTCGATAGCCTCACCGGCGAGCGAGAGCGAGGACGCCCGGTTGTTCGACTTCAACCGCGTGATACCCCTGCATAGGGCTCCGGCGGGCGCTGCGAAGCTCCCAGACCACACCCCGATCGAGCGCGCACCCAGCCTCTGGACGGGGGCGATGGGCCGGGCAGTCGAGGACTTCGCTGCGCACGAGCTTGGCGTGTCGGTAGTCCGCGACCGAACCTCCGACGAGCGCGTCGCGCTGTGGGGGACGAAGTGGAACGCGCACGCCATTACCGTCGAGCGCCAGCCCGAGGGCGGCGGAGCGCGCATCCGCTTCTACACGGCGTGGGCTCCGCCGGTGCCGGTCATCGAAGCCCTCGCCGGCCGGTTTCCGAACCTCGGGTTCGATCTGACGTACTTCGACCAGCAAGCCCCGGTCGTTGGCCGACTGCGGCGGGCTCCGGGTGGTGGGGGATGGGCGACCATCGACGCGCGGTACGACTACGGCTTCTGCCGAGCGGCGTACGAGGCAGTGAGCTGGGACCCGTGGCAGAGCGACTCCGCTGATGGACAGCCCGGCGCTCGGCCGGACGGCGGGGCCGTTGCCCATCCAGCGTCGTGAGTGCCCGGTCCCGCGCGTGATCTCGGCCGCAAGCCAGCGGATCGTGGATCCGATGGTTGCGGGTTCAAGTCCCGCAGGCCACCCCACCTCCCCGATCAACTGATCGGCAGGAGGCGGCACCGGAGGGCAGGCAACGGCACCGATTTCGGAGCCCGTGCCTGTACGGTGCCTGTCACAGTGCCTGTCAACCGAGACCGTCGCCTGTGCCGGATTCGGGGGAACACGGGAAGGCGGGCTCTCGACCAGCAGGGGTCGCGACAGGAGCCGGAGGCGTTGGGAACTCCTGTGGCGTGGGCAGCGTCGAAGATGCGATGAGGCGTGTCGCTCTCGGGTGTCTGGTCATGCTCGTTGCCGCGTGCGGGAGCTCGGCGTCGTTCGGTCCGTCGCGGCGCCCGCAGCCTCGTCCGGCTCGGTCCCGGCGGTCAACCCCCGAGCCACGATCGGGCAGCCCACGGCCATCGCGACGGTTCCGGATCCGTCGGGCTTCTTCGTCTCGGGCCAGGAGATGCCCGGCGTCGGCTGGCGCGTGCTGCTCGCGACGCGCCACGGCTGGACCCCAACGGTGCCGCCCGGCACGCTGTTCGACGACAACTGGCTCGACGTCGCGGCCCTCGTGCCGATGAACGTCTGCCTGCGCTTCAAGAGCGACTGCACCTACCGCGTGGGCCTGTATGCCACGCACGGCGGCGGCCACTCGTGGGCCGCCCTGCGGCCGGGCAGGCCCGCCTGAGCGGGCGGCTCCCGCTGCCGGATCGGGCCACGTCGTGCCGACGCTCTCGCCCCACACGACCTCCCACATCCGCGACGCTGCATACCACCTGGCCGAGGACCCCGTCACCGGCGTGTCGTCGATCGAGCCGGACTGGAACCGGCCGACGACTCGATAGGTCCGGTTTCGGGAGGCGGCAGTGCCAGGAACACGCCTCGCGCGGGAAGAGCCGCATCACGCGGAGAGGGCCGGCACGAGTGCCGGCCCTCTCCTTCCGGGTCCTTGGGTCAGCGGACGCTGAGGTTGCCGCCTCCCAGCAGCTGCTCAACCGTCTTCGTGCCGTTCCAGTCACTGGAGAAAAGCAGGGCCGAGCCGTTGTAGAGGGTGAAGCCGATGGTGTCCTTCGTCGGGCTCCCGTAGTCGGTCATCGACATCTGGAAGGTCAGGTTCCCGCCCAGCGAGACCGGGTTGTTCGGGTCGGTGATGTCCTGGAGGTTCGCCTTGCTCACGAAGCTCGCGGTGCAGGAGCTGGTGGCCGTCGCCTTCGTGCAGGGCGAGGGTGTCTCACCGAGCGAGGTGAGCGCGTTGCTCTTGATCTGGTACGTGTGGCCGCTCTTGCGGAAGAGGATGTTGACGTTGCCCTGGAGGTTCTTGGCTCCCTTGTTGAACTTCACGTTGAAGCCGAAGTTGGCCTTCCTGCCCGGATCGGCGGCATACGTCCCGGCCGAGCTGGCGTCGGTGAGGTAGCCGCCGCCGGTGATGAAGTAGCTCGTGATGGGGGCCGCGACATCGATCACCGCGTTCTCGTCCGAGGTGTCGTCGGTGTAGTAGCCGCTCACGACGATCCCGATCGCGTACGGCGTGGCGCCGCTGTTGGCGATGCTCAGCGTCGTCGCGCAGGTGACGGTGCCGACCGTGGTGTCGCCGGAGCTGACCAGCGCGACCGGCAGGTTGGTGCATCCCGACAGCGCCTCACCCGTGTCCCGGTTCACGAACGTGACCGTGGCGTGGCTGATGTCACCCTGGTAGTCGTCGTGGGCCGGGTCGTCGCCGACCGCGGTGATGTCCTTGATCGTCGCCGTCAGGGTGACTGCCGCCGACGAGGCCGTGGCCGACGTGCCCCAGAAGAGCGCGTCGCCCGTGTAGTACGCGCGCGCGTCCTCCTGAGTGGCGGTGAGCGTGCCGTCGACGAACGTGAAGATGTAGTTGGTCGCAGCAAGCGTGCCGAGTGCCGGCGTGATCGCGTAGGTGCCCGGCGCGCTCGTCACGTGGCCGAGGCTGAGCGTCGCGGCGGTGGTCAGGCTCGCCGAGCCGCTCACACCGCTGGTCTCCAGCGTCTCGCCGTTGACGAAGCCCGTGATCGTCGCGGTCAGCGTGACCGGATCGCTGTACTGGACCGTCTTGGCGTCAGCCGTGACGGTGAGGGTGGCCGGGGTGACGGCGAACGTGACCTCGTCCGTCGACGCCGCGAAGTCGTAGTTGGTGGCCTTGAGATCGCCCGCCGTGCAGGCGATGAGGTAGCTCGCGACGGGGCTGGTCTGGCTCACGCCGGCCGAGCAGCTCGCCTCCCCGCTGAGGGCGCCGGCGCCCCTGAGCCCGGCGTCGGTCTCGCCGTTGACGAACCCACCGAGGGCGTACGCCAGGCTGGCCGGCGGCGTGCTCCCGTAGACCATCGACTGGTCGCCGCTGGGCGTGATCGTCAGGATGGCCGGGGTGACGGCGAACGTGACCGTGTCCTTGGACACCGCGAAGTCGTAGTTGGTGGCGGCGAGGCCGCCCGCTCCGCAGGTGATGGCGTAGCTCGCGACGGAGCTCGTGTGGCTCACGCCGGCCGAGCAGCTCGCGTCCCCGCTCAGCGCGCCGGCCCCACGAAGCGCGGCGTCGGTCTCGTCGTTGACGAAGCCGCTCAGCGTATAGGCGAGGTTGGCCGGCGGCGTGCTCCCGTAGACCATCGACTGGTCGCCGCTGGGCGTGATCGTCAGGATGGCCTTGCCCACCGTCAGGTCGCCTGTGTTGCCGGTGCCGCGGTAGTTGGCGTCGCCGGCGAAGTGCGCGATGACTGCCCCCGGATAGACGGTGGCACTGGTGTATCCGGTCGGGAGCGTCACGTCCGCGAGCGTGGCCACGCCGTTGCTGTCGGTGGTGGCCGAGCCGACCGTGGCGCTGGTGGAGGTGCCGATCTGGAAGCTGATCGTCCTGCCGACCAGCGGCAGCCCGCCGCCGTTCAGGCTCGCCGTCAGGATCGCCGTGCCGCCGTACGTCGCGTGGCCGGAGGTGGGGCTGATGATCGCCCTCGCCCGGCCAATGCTGAACGACTGGCTGAGCGGGCCCGCCCCCAGGTAGTTGGCGTCTCCGGCCAGCGAGGCCTCAATGACGCAGGCGCCCGCGCCGCTGGCACCCGTGATCGTCACGGTGCCGTCACTGGTCACCGTGCAGCCCACGCTGCCGGATCCGGTCGCGAACGTGATCGCCCCGGTGTCGTCGGCGGGCTCGCTCGCGTAGCCCGCCACGCTGAAGAGGTTGTCGCCGTACGTCTTGATGAACGGGTCCGGCAACACGAACGTGAAGTCGGGCGCCGCCGGGCTGATCGTGATGGTGTGTGCGTCGTCGGTGACGGCCGTGTAGTCGGCGTCGCCGGGGTAGCTGAAGGTGACACGGTAGACGCCGGCGTCGGTGGGCGCCGTGGTGGTAGGGGTGCCGTAGGAGTAGGGCTCGGCGCTGCCGCTGCGCAGCGCATAGCTCACGCTCGCGCCGCCCAGGTCAGCCGCCGGGCTGCCCACTCCGGTCACCGAGGCGGTGGCGCCGTGCGGGCTGCCGTCGTACGTCGCGTCGTCGATGGCGACGCTGCTGAAGCTCGGCGTCGCCCGCGCGATGTGGAAACCTGCGCTCGTCGGGCCGGCGGCCAGGTAGGCGCCGTCGGCCGCCAGCGAGGCCTCGATGATGCAGCTGGCGGGATCGACCGCCGCTCCGGTGACGGTCACCATGCCGGCGCTGGTCACGGTGCAGCCCGTGCTGCCCGAGCCGAGCGCGAACGTGATCGCCCCCGTGTCGTCGGCTGACTTGGACGCGTAGCCCGCCACGCTGAAGCCGCCATCGCCGTATGTCTTGGCGGACAGGCCGGTCAGCTCGAAGGTGAAGGTAGGCGCGATGTGGGCGATGTTGGTCAGGCTGAAGCTCACCGGAGCCGTGGCGCCGGCGGCGCTCGCGCTGACACTGTAGCTCCCGCCCGTGCCGTTGGCGGTCGCCGTCACGCTCGTGGTGCCGTCCGTCCCGATGGTCGCCGGGTTGCCGCTGAACGTCGCGCTGGCGCCGGCCGCTGGGGCGCTGAAGATGACCTTCCCACCGGCCACGGGATCGGTCCCGGTGCCGGTCACGGTCACCCTCAGGGGGCTGGCGAACGCCTGATTGATCGCCGCGGTCTGGCTGTCGCCGCCGCTGACGCTGAGGCTGAAGGGCTGCACCTCGAAGGCGCCCATGTCGCAGCCGCTGCCCTGCGGACGAGTCACCCCGCGCTGGTCGGTGGCCGGGCACGCTGTGCTGTCCGCGGCGTCGATGGCGGCGCTGCCGGGAAGGAGCGGGATGGTCTTCGTGGCCCCGCCGTAGTACCCGAGGGGCCCAAGCAGCGGGTAGCCTTCGGTGTTCCCCACGCCGGACCAGCCGATCTGGACGACGCTGTACGTGATGGCGGTCGTGCCGCTGCCGATGCCGTAGACCCAGTAGTTGCCGCTGTTGCCCCACAAGATGCTGTTGCGGATGGTCAGGTTCGCGGAATAGTTGTACGCGATGGCGCCCCAGGACGAACTGTTGCCGCTGAACGTGCCGTTCGTCACGGTCACGTTGCTGCGGAAGCTGGCGATGGCGGCGCCTCCGGCGGCCGCGTTGCCGCTGAAGGTGACGTTCGTCAGGACGGGGTTGCTGCTGTTGTTGTTGTCGATCGCCCCGCCCTCATAGCTGACGGCGAGGTTGCCCGAGAAGGTGACGTCCGTGAGCGTCGGGCTGCTGCCGGCCTCGTTGTCCATTCCGCCGCCGTAGTTGCCCGCTCGGTTGGCGCTGAAGGCGACCTGTGCCAGCGTCGGGCTGCTGGCCGCGTTGTACATCCCGCCGCCCTCGTCGGCGGCCGTGTTCGCGCTGAAGATGACGTTGCGCAGGGTCGGGCTGCCGGGATTGTTGTACATCCCGGCCCCGTCGCTGTTGCCACCGCCGCCGTTGGCGTTGCCGCCGGTCACGGTGAAGCCGTCGAGGACCGCGAGCGGGGCCGTGTTGGTACCGGTCACGACGTGGTAGACGTTGTCGGTGCTGTCTGCTGCAGCCCCGATGTCGCCGCTCAACACGGTTCCGTTGGTCGCCGGATTCCCGTTGCGCTGATCGAGGCTCGTCTCGGTGCCGGCGAAGCCACCGTACACCGCCACAGCGGCCTTGAGCTGGAACGTGGCAGTGCGCGGAGCGGCGAGGCCCGTGGTGTCAGGCGTGTACGTCCCCGCCGCCACCCAGATCTGGTCGCCCGACGTCGCCTGCGTGAGGGCCTGTGAGAGTGAACTGCACGCGTTGGCCCAGCTGCTGCAATCGCCCGAGCCGGCGCCCGCCTGTGTGACGTAGAGAATGGTTACGGCCGGGACCGCCACGGTGAACGACTGGGTGACCTCGGGCGCCGCGGCCCACGTGCTGCCGTCGCCGGCCTGGTCGGCGGCGATCGTGCAGGTGCCCTGGGCGAGGAGCGCGAGGGCGCCGGTCGCCGAGTCGACCGTGCAGATCGACGGGGTCTGGGCGGTGTAGGTCACGCTCAGGCCCGAGGTGGCGGTGGCGCTGACGCTGAAGTCGCTGGCTCCCACGGTGACACCGCTCGGCGCGGTCCCGAAGCTGATGGTCTGGTCGGCCGGACCGACCGGGACCGCGGCTACCGTAAACGACTGCAGGACGGGGGTCGCCGCGTAGTAGTCAGGGTTGCCGGGCTGGGTCGCGTCGATCGCGCAGTATCCTGCCGCGGCGAACGTGACGACGTTGTTCGCCCCGACCGAGCAGGCGGAGCTCGACGTGCGGTCGACTGCGAAGATGACCGGGAGGCCCGAGCTCGCGGAGCCCGTCGCGGTCCAGGTCCCGCCGACCACGGCGTTGGTGGGCGGTGGCTCGTTCCATTCGACCGTCTGGCTCGACTTGCCCACGCTGAACGTCTGCTGGACCTGGGGCGCCGCCCTGTACGTCCCGGCGTTGCCACCGGCCTGGTTCGCGTCGATCGTGCAGGTGCCGAGGTCGATGAAGCTCACCACGCCGCCGCTGATCGAGCAGACCGAGCTCGTCGCGCTGGTGAAGCTGACCGGCAGCCCCGAGGTCGCGCTGGCCGTCGGGGTGTAGGTCCCGCCGTAGGCGGCATTGCTGGGCGCGGCCGAGGTGAAGCTGATCGTCTGGCTCCAGTTCCCCCCGGGCGCCAGGAAGCGCACGATCACAAGGCCCGAGCCGCCCGCGCCGCCGGATGACCCGGCGCTGCTGCCGCCGCCTCCGCCCGTGTTCGCCGTCCCGGCCTGCCCGGCCGTGAACCACGAACCCTCCCCGCCGCCAGCCGCGCCGGCGCCCGGCCAGATGCTCGACTGCGTCGAGCCGCCCCCGCCCCCGCCGGCATAGGCCGCGGTGCTGCCCGCGAACAGGCCCGCGGACGGGACGGTTCCCGCGCCGCCGTCACCGCCGCCGCTGAAGTCATTCGCGGGAGTCTCGCCGCCTGCCGAACTCCCCCCGCCCCCGCCACCGTACATGGTCACGAAGATGTCACCGGCCGAGCTGAGCTTCGGCTCGCCACCCGCATAGCCAGCGCCGGACGCGCCGCCGTAGCCCGTGTTGGTGATGTAGTACCCGGAGTGACGGCTCCCACCGGTGCCCGGGCTGCCGCCGGCCGCGCTCACGCTCACCGAGCCCGCGGCGAACGAGGAGGTCCCGCCGGCAGTCCCGTTCACCCCCGTGAGTCCGGCGGCGCCGCCAGCGCCCACGGTGATCGAGGCACTGGCGACCGGGGTCACGGCCTGGTAAGTCGCTTGGACGACTGCGCCCCCGCCCCCGCCGCCGCCCGCGCCAGGGAGGGAGGCGCCCGGGTCCTGGTCGCTGCCCCCGCCGCCCCCGGCGCCCACCGCGACGACGTCGACGGACGTGACGTTATCGGGGATCGTCCAGGTGCCCGAGGCGTCGAACGTCACCTCGCAGGTCCCGCTGCTGCCGGCAACGCTGGTGCTTCCCGATGGACAGCTCCCCGATGCCGCCGCCTGCGGCGCCAGCCACACCGCCGGGGCGGGCAGCAGCAGCGCGGCCGACGCGACGAGCACGGCGAAGCGGCGCGCGATCCGGGCACGCTCGGACGGCAGCCGCTGATGGGACCCCATAACACGCCTCCATCCCGAGGGGTCCCCT
The DNA here is from genome assembly GCA_021777365.1 of Chloroflexota bacterium. The sequence continues at coordinate 8,321 of JAJYDP010000166.1, forward strand.
GACGGCGTCGAGACTAACCGTCGGGACAGGCCCCGTCGTCTCCGCGACCGTCCTGGTCGCGACAGGGGCACTGTCGGTCGAAACTGGGTGCGTCGGCTACCGTACTGGTACGGGGGTCGGTACGGTATCGGACCCCGTATACGGGGGTGGATTACCGTACTGAATACCGTACTGCTACGGATGGCGGCGTCCGCCGCGGCCCCTACAGTCGCCCGCATGGAGCGCAGCGACCGACCCGGCGCGCGGTTGCCGACCGACCGAGTCGGCCTGGCCGAATCCGCGGATGCGGCACTCGCGGACGCCGGGGACATCGTGGAGCGAGCGGCGGTGGACGAGGCGGCAGCCGACGAGGCGCGCCTGCGGTTCCGCCGGGACGGACCGCCGACGCTCCCGCCCGACGAGCGCATCGCGCAGCTCCTGGAGACTGGTGAGCACGTGGTCGCGGTGCGCCACGCCGCGCTGCTCGACCGCCGCGAACCATCCCCCGGCACGCGGCTCACGACGGGGGTGGCCGGCGAGCTCTACGTGACGTCACGCCGCCTCGTGCTGATCGGCCGCCTGACGCTCTCGTTCGAGCTCGACGCGATCGCCG
>JAJYDP010000167.1 GCA_021777365.1 Chloroflexota bacterium
GAGGGTGCCCGCCACTCGCTCATGACCGTCGTGCCGGTGAAGCCGTGCGCCGACCAGAACTGGTCGAGGCGGTCCGCGAGCGCGAGGTCGTCCGGCCCGAAGTCCCGCAGGAAGGTCGCGAAGTCCCCCTCCCGCAGATCGTTGTCCACGATCACGATCCGGCCGCCCGGCCGAACGATCCGCAGCGCCTCGGCGATGCCGGGCTCGCAGCTCCGCACCCGGTCGCTGGCCGGCCCGAAGAAGTAGGCGAGCCGGGAGTGCAGGATGTCCACCGACTCGCCGGGGAGCGGGATCGCCTCCGCGCCGGCCGCCAGCACGCTGATCCGCGCGGCGATCTCGCCGGGCTCGGCGGCGATGCGCCGGTGCAGCTGGGCCAGCATCTTCGGTGCTGGCTCGACAGCGAAGACGTGCGCGGCGCGCTGCGCGTAGCGGACGGCGTGGAAGCCCCCGCCGGCGCCCACGTCCGCCACCACCCGGCCGTCCATCGGGAGCAGGCGGTCCATGAACGCCTCGATCCGGGCGTCCGGGTCCGCGATCCGGTTCTCCAGCTCGTAGGTGACCGCGTCGTGCGCGCCCGGGTAGTCGTAGACGAACGGCTCGGTGGGGAGCGCGGTGATGGGCAGCCCGGCCGTCACCGGCCGTACCGCCGGGCGCGCTGCTGGAACGTCCGCAGCGCGCGCAGGAAGTCGATCTCCCGGAACGCCGGCCAGTACGCGTCGCAGAAGTAGAACTCGCTGTGCGCGCTCTGCCAGGGCAGGAAGCCGGAGAGCCGCACCTCCCCGCTGGTCCGGATGATCAGGTCCGGATCGGGACGGCCGGTGGTGTACAGGTGGCGGGAGAGCTGCTCCGCGTCGATGCGTGCCGGCAGGTCGTCGGACGACACGCCGGCGTGCACGAGGTCGCGGACGGTCTCGCGGCAGGCGTCCACGAGCTCGTCGTGGCCGCTGTAGGCGACCGCGAACGTCGCGAGCGGCCCATCGCTGCTGGCGGTCGCGGCCTCCGCCACCTCGATCGCGGCACGTACCCGCTCGGGGAGCGCGTCGCGGCGCCCGATCACGCGCACCCGCATCGGTGCGGGCCGGCTCCGCCCCCGTCCGGCGAGGCCCGCCAGCCGCTCGGTCACCACGTCGAGCAGCGCCGCCAGCTCCTCGGGGGAGCGCTCCAGGTTCTCGATGGAGAGGGCCCACAGGGTGACCTCGCCGATCCCGAGGGTGCGGCACCAGGCCATCACCTCGAGGATCTTGTCCGCACCCCGCCGGTGCCCCGCCGCGGGGTCGGCGAACCCCTCCCGCAGGGCCCAGCGCCGGTTGCCGTCCATGATGATCGCCACGTGGCTCGGCCTGGGATGCGCCATCACCTGCGCGCGCAGCCGGTGGGCGTAGACGCGGTAGACCGGGGCCAGGGCGAGCTGCCCGAACCAGTGCCGGGCCGACCGGTAGAGCGTCGCCGTCCGGTGCCGGACCGCAGAGGCCGGCCCGGCGGTCGCCGGCCACGGTGAGGATGCCCTGTGCGGGGGCACGGCCGTCCCGCCGTGCCGCTCCGGGCCCCCCGTCTCCATCTTGGCCGCGTCCATGGGCGGCATCATACCGGCCGCGGCGATGCCGCGGCCGTCGGACCCGGAGCCCCGCGCGCTGGCGCCGTCGGGTCGCGCGCGCTAGTGTTCCTGCACTCCCGCATTCACGAGCCTGGGGTGCGCCAAGGGGGATCGTCCGTGAGCTCTGCGGAAACCCGGCCGGCAGCCGCTCGGCGTCCCAGCGACCGATGGCCCATCGGCAGGGGATCCGGGCTGCTCTTTGGGGCCGCACTCGGCCTGGTCGCGGCGGTGGCGAAGCTCCCGGTGGACTTCGTCGCCGGGGGGGACGTCGGCCTGCTGCCGCTCGTGCTGGGGGTCGGGCTGGCCACGTGGTACGGGAACCGGATCGCCGGGATCGCCGCGACGGTCGGCTCGGCCGCGATGTACACGTACCTGATCTCCGTCCAGTCCGGTTCGCTGGCCCTCGCGGCACCCCAGCACTGGACGGGCGTGCTGCTCTACTTCGTCGTCGGCATGGCGGCGGTCGTGGTGGTCGCGGGTCTCCACGACGCCCGGGAACGCGAGGCCGCGACCGCGGCCGCCAGGGACGCGCTGAACCGCGCGCTGGCGGAGCGCGAGGACCGGCTCGCCGCCATGCTGGAGCGGGAGCGCCAGGCCAAGCGCCGGCGCGACGCCTTCATCGATATCGTGTCGCACGAGCTGCGGACCCCCATCACGCTCATCGTCGGGTCGGCGCGGCTGCTGCGCCGCTCGGGCCGGGAGCTCGGGGAGGACGAGCGGGAGCTGGTCGGCGGGATCGGGGCCGGCGCCGAGCGCCTCGCGCGGCTGGTGGAGGACCTGGTGGTCCTGGTCCGATCCGAACGCGAGGCGATCCCGGCCGTCGACGAGCCGGTTCGCCTGCGTCCCGTGCTGGAGCGGGTCGTGGCGGCGGAGGGGGAGCTCTGGCCGGACGTCCCCTTCGATCTCGTCGTCGACGGCGAGCTCCCGATCGTGCGTGGCGCCGACGCGTACCTGGAGCAGGTCCTGGGCAACCTGCTCTCGAACGGGGCCAAGTACAACTCGCCGGGCGGGCGCGTCCAGGTGCGCGCGTCCGCGGCTGCCGACGGCGGCGCGACGGTGCGCGTCCTCGACGACGGTCCGGGAATCGTCGAGGCGGAGGCGGAGCGGCTCTTCGATCTCTTCTACCGGTCCGGGTCCACGGCGCGCAGTGCCAGCGGCAGCGGCATCGGGCTCTACGTCTGCCGGCGCCTGGTGGAGGCGATGGGGGGCGACATCGGGGCCAGGCGGCGACCCGAGGGCGGGTCGGAGTTCCACGTGCGCCTGCTGCCCTACGCCGTCGAGCCCGAGACCGAGGCGGAGTCGGAGGTCCTGCCGGTCTCCGAGCCCGAGCCTGGGTCGGCCGCCGGCCAGGATCCCGTCAGACGCGACCTTCCCGGCCGGGACGAACCCGGCCGGGAAGTCGGCGCGGCCGCCCGGGATGCGGCGACGGTGGGCGAGCCGGGGAGCTGATCTCCGTCGCCGCCCCGGGATCGCTCAGCCGACGGGCTCGATCGTGCCGGTCAGCGAGAACTCGGACGCGTCGGAGGCCATGCCGACGCCGAGGCGATATTCGAGCCCGGCGTAGGCGCCGGACCCGATGCACGTCCCGGTGATCGCGACGTTGCCAGCCGTGTCCAGGGTCCCGCTCCAGACGCCCGTCCAGGTGCCCGTGTCACCGGGGATCTCCATCGTGCCCCACCACGTGGCGCTGCCGTCGGACCACCTGGCGTCCTCGTTGAAGGTCCGCATCGAGGCACCGCTGACACGCGGGTCCGACGCGAACTCCATGCATGCGCCACCGGCGCCGCGCACCCGCTGCACGTCGCCGTCGGTGATGCTGGTTCCGGTGCTGCCGATTGTCATGTCTTCGCAGGTCTCGGTGCCCGTGACGCGGATCGTTCCGGTGGCACCCGCAGCCGGCTGGCCGGCCGGCACGGGCTCGATCGTCCCCGCGACGTCCCAGGTGGTGCCGGCGTCGGCGCTCGTCTGGGTGAAGCGCCACTGCAGCCCCGCGTAGGCGCCGGAGCCCGTGAGCGCCCCGGCGATGCGGTGGGTCGTGTAGCCCGGGTCGACGATCCCGGTCCAGGGTCCTCGCCAGGAGCCGCGCGCGCCGACGAGCTCCATGGAGCCCCACACGTTCGCGCTCTGGTCGGCGGCCACGTCGACGCTGACGTCGACGGTGGACGTTCCCTGCAGCCGCGCATCCGCCGTGGCGGGGTACGCGCATTCAAGGACGATGCCCCGGATCTGGGTGCCCTGGCCGACCGGGACCTCCGTCTCGTTCGGCGACGGAGCGCTCCAGCAGGCCAGCGTGGTGCTGATCGCGGTCGGTGCCGCCGGCGGAGTCGGCGTGGGAGACGGCGACGGCGCCACCGCCGGTACGACGGCGGCTCCCGGGACCGGTTCGCCGCCGCCGGCGCGCCCGAGGACCACGACGCCGGCCACGATGGCGACGGCGAGGATGACCACGGCGGCGACGGCGGTGGCGAGAGAGCGACCGGGGTGCCCGACCTGGTCGGGCGTGACCGGCGTGAGATGCATGCTGTCCATGGCGCGCCTCCACAGCGCGGGCCAGGAGAGGCGTCGCCGGGGGTGGCTGCGGACGTGGGCGATCGCGGCCGCCACGGCCCGATCGGGTGCCTCGAGCGGGCCCTCCTCGAGCCAGCGGGTCAGCCGAAGATCGAACTCCTCATCGCGCTTCATGCCGGGTTCCTCCAGGCGACGACGCTCCTGGACTCCGCCTCGCACGCGGCGCGGAGACTCCGCACCGCGTAGTGAAGCCGGGAGCCGGCCGTGCCCGCCGGGATCCCGAGGGTGTCGGCGATCTCGTTGACGGGCAGGCCGGCGAAGTAGTGGAGGACGAGGACCGCCCGATGTTCGGGCGTCAGTCGCCGGAATCCCTGCTCGAGCTGGTCCCGATCGGCGATGCCGGAGATCGGGTCGTCACCGACGGGCCCATCGGTGATCGCGATCTGCCGGATCCGTGCCGTCCAGCGCCGGGCGCGCCGGGCCTCCCGGTAGCTCGCCCGGACGACGAGCCGGCAGGCCCACGCGTCGAACCGCTCTGGGTCGCGGAGAGCCGGGAGATCCTCCCAGGCATCCACCAGCGCCTGCTGCAGGGCGTCCTCGGCACGATCGGGATCCCGCAGGATCCGGAACGCGATCGCGTAGAGCCGGTCGGCCGCCAGGCGGACCAGGGCGGCGAACGCCTCCTGGTCGCCCCGCCGGGCCTGCTCGACGAGCTCGCGCTGCATCGTGCCGCTCCCCCCGAGCGCACCGTGTCGGTGTGCTCACCCCCTATGGGTCGCGCACTGCCGTCGACTATTCAATCCCGGTCGCCGGCCGGCGACCAGTGCCGTTCGGGCGTGGACGTGCTGGGGAGCGCGGCCGGGATCGCGGGCCGAGCTCCCTCCACGTCGAGGTGGGGCAGGACCCGGTCGAGCCAGGACGGCAGCCACCAGTTGGCGCGTCCGAGCAGCGCCATGGTCGCGGGGACCAGGACCAGCCGCACGATGGTGGCGTCGATCAGGACGCTCGCGGCGAGGCCCACCGCCAGCATCTTGATCACGACCTCGCTGGAGGCGACGAACGCGATGAAGACGCTGGCCATGATCAGTGCCGCCGCCGAGATGACCCGCGCCGTCGATGCCAGCCCGGTGGCCACCGCCCCGGTGTTGTCGTGGGTGGCCTCCCAGGTCTCCTTGATCCGGGAGAGGAGGAAGACCTCGTAGTCCATGGAGAGCCCGAAGATGATGGCGAACATCATCATCGGGACGTAGGACTCGATCGGCACGTTCTCCGACAGGCCCAGCAGCGCGCGGCCCCAGCCCCACTGGAAGACGGCGACCACGAAGCCCGCGGAGGCACCGATCGACAGGAGGTTGAGCAGCGCCGCCTTCACGGCCAGCAGGAGGCTCCGGAAGGCCAGCACGATCAGCAGGAAGGCGGTGGCGACGACCACCGCGATGATGATGGGGAGCCGGCCCACCAGGACGTCCCGGAACTCCAGCTGCGCGGCGGCGTCGCCGGTGACGTACCCGGTGGCACCACTGCCGGTGAGCGCGGCGGGGAGGGCCGTGTCCACGATCCGGTGGAAGAGGGTGCCGGTGGCGGCGTCCTGGGGCGAGCTCGCCGGCACCAGCGTGCCGACCAGCAGCGCGCCGTCGGGCGAGGGCCGCAGCGGCGACACGCGCGCGACGTCGGGCAGCGCCGCGAGATCGTGCTGCACGGTCGTGGCCAGCGTGGCGACCGCTCCGCTCGCGTGCCGGACATCCACGACGATCGTGAACGGGCCGTTGGCGCCGGGACCGAAGGCCTGGGCGATGAGGTCGTAGGCCCGCTTGTCGGTGAAGCTCGTCGGGTCCGCGCCGTTGTCCACGTGCCCCAGCTGCACGGAGAAGAGCGGGACGGTGAGGACGCCGAGTGCCAGCGCGCCGCCGACCAGGAACCACCACGGTCGCCGTGCCACCAGCCGCGCGTAGCGGTGCCAGGCGCCGTCGTCCGACGACCCGGACTCGGCCACCGGGCGCCGCAGCGCGTACCGGTCGATTCGCCGGCCGGCCAGCGCCAGGCCGGCGGGGACCAGCGTGATCGCCCCGAGTGCCGCCACCGCGACCGTGAAGACGGCCGCCAGCCCGAGCTGGCCGATGAAGGTGATCCCCGAGGCGTAGAGGCCCAGCAGGGCCACGGACACCGTGATCGCCGCGACGAGGACCGCGTGGCCGCTCGTCCCCACGGCACGCGCGGCCGCCGTGACGGGATCGACGCCGTCCATGATCGCCTGCCGGAACCGGGTGGTCAGGAAGAGCGCGTAGTCGATCCCGACGCCCAGCCCGATCATCGCCGCCAGCGTCGGTGCGTCCGTTCCGAAGGTCAGGATCCCGGCGACCAGGGAGAGGATGGAGAGGCCGATGGCGGCGCTGACGAGCGCGGTGAGGAGCGGCAGCGCGGCGCCCAGCACGCTCCCGAACGTGAGCAGCAGGACGAGCAGGGCGACCGCGAAGCCGATCGCCTCGCCCCGGAGGTCCGAGGGGGCCGGCCGCGTCAGGTCCTGGAAGCCCGTCCCGTACTCGACCTCCGCTCCGGCGGCACGCGCCGGGGCCGTGGCCTGGTCGAGGCCGGTCACGAAGCCGCTGCCGAGCGTCTTCGGCTCGACGTTCACCTGGACCATCGCGTAGGCCGTGCGGCCGTCGGCCGAGAGCGCCGGCGATCCCGGGACCAGCGGGTTCGAGACCGACAGCACGTGGGGGAGGCGCTGCAGCGCGACGATGGAACGGTCGATCGCCGTGCCGTCGGCGGCCAGGGTGCCCGAGGACACGTGGAAGACGACCTGCCCGCTGTAGCCGCTCGCGGCCGGCTCGTTCGCGGTGAGCAGGTTCGCGCCCACCTGGGCCTGCGTGCCCGGCAGGTCGACGTTGTTGCTGAAGATCCCTCCGGCCACCTGCCGGGCCGCGACGACGAGCATGAGGACGACGGCCCACGCGGCGATGACGGCGAGGGGATGCCGGGCGGACGAGGCGCCGATCCGCTGCAGCCGGCCGGGTGGCGCGGCATCGACCGTCGGACGCACGGAGGACGAGGACGCGAACGACATGCGGCGGGTGCTCCGGGAATATGGCAGGACTGCCAGTTTGCTGACCCGGAGATCCTAATGGCCCGTGGTTGAAACTGTCAACTCTGACATTTGACTGGAATGCCACTCGCGACTATGGTGCCCGCATGCAGGATCCGCGCCCGCAGGGGCGTCGCGAGCGGAAGAAGGCGCAGACCAGGGATGCGCTCCGCGAGGCCGCCGGAAGGCTCTTCGCGGAGCAGGGGTTCGCGGCGACCACGGTGCAGCAGATCGCCGACGCCGCCGACGTGTCGGAGCGGACCTTCTTTCGCTACTTCGCCTCGAAGGAGGATCTGCTCCTGCCGGTCATCGCAGCGCTGTTCGCCGAGGCCGAGCAGACGATCCGCGATCGGCCCCTCGACGAACCGCCCCTGGTCTCCATCCTGGAAGGACTGGTGCAGGCGGCAGGGCGGCGCGCCGGCGAAGGCGGGATGGCGATCGTCGGCAGGGGATTCGACCCCACCGACCCGATCGTCGCCGGCCGCTTCGTCAAGGCCTACATCGACTGGGAGGATCGCCTCGCGGGGATCCTGGCGGAACGCTTCCGCGCCATCGGCACCGACCTGGACGCTGCCGCGGCCAGGTTCCGCGCCGCCGTCACGGCGGATGCGGCGGTGTCCGCGCTGAGGGCCACACTCCGTGCGCTGCGGGAAGCCCCGACCGCTGCCCACCCGACGCTGGCGGACGTCGCGCCGGCCCTGCGGGAGGCGTTCGCCGTGCTCGGCGCCGGCTGCCCGAACCCCGCCACGACAGTGGCGGCGGCAGCGGCGGCGAGGAAGGAGGCGGAAGGGTGAGGGGAAATTGGTGGAGATGAGGGGACTCGAACCCCTGACCCCCGCGATGCGAACGCGGTGCTCTCCCAGCTGAGCTACATCCCCACCGAGAACGTGCCGAAGGCACGGGCCCGTCAGGGCGCATGGGAGTGTAGCAGGTCGGCCCCCGGGGCAGTATCGTGGCCGGGCGTCTCCCCAGGCGTCCCGGACCGGGGGCTACATGGAAACGTCTCGCACCGAGGACATCCGCCTCCTTCCCGTCGAGCGGGCCACGGCCATGATCCAGCGGCTCGGCTTCGTGCTCGTCCACGACGAACGGGTCGGGGATTCGGCGGCCCCGGCCGGATCGCACCTGGTGGTGGCCCTGCGCGACAAGCCCACGCTCGCCCATTTCGACCCGGAGCGGATGACGTGGTACGTCGCCTCCGGCGGCAAGGGGCAGCTCGTCGAGTACTACCGGTCGCGCGCGCTTCCGGAGGAGACGCACGTCGCCTGGGGCCGCGTGCACGTCATCGACCGGCTGGAGGTGCAGAACGCGTTCCTGACCTTCGGCGGCGTCCTCCGTGCCTCGCCGATGGGCCCCGATGCCACGCTCGTGGTGTTCGACTCGGCCGCGCCGATCCTCCGCTGGAGCGGGCACAGCCAGGACGTCGACCCCATGGCACCCGAGGTCGCCGCCTTCTTCGCGAGGCTGATGGTACCGATCGACTTCGCGCCGGGCGCCGAGGCGCGGATCGCCGGGGTGCCGCCGCTGTCGCTGTACGCGGCGTTCGTCGCCGACCTGTGGACGCGATACCAGGGCGCACGGCTGCTGCGCGAGATGAACCCACGATTGAGCGGGTGGCTGACCGGCGAGGCGCACCGGCTCGAGACGTCCCGACCCGGGGACTGGGCGGCAGGGCAGCAGCTGCTCACCGACATGGAG
>JAJYDP010000168.1 GCA_021777365.1 Chloroflexota bacterium
CGCCTCTCCGAGTACCACACTGGGTTCCGCGCGTACTCCGCGCGTCTGCTGCGGACGGTCGCCTGGGACCGGAACGGCGACGACTTCGTGTTCGACCAGGAGTTCGTGGCCCAGGTGGTCGCGGCCGGGTTCCGGATCACCGAGGTCGCGGTGCCCACGCGGTACTTCCGGGAGGCGTCGTCGGTCGGGTTCCGGCGCTCGGTGCGCTATGGCTTCGGGACGCTCGGCGTGGTCGCGCGGTACCTGCTCCACCGCTGGGGGCTCCGCCGTGACGTGCGGCTGGTCCCACGCGCCGCGGAGCCGGAGCGCCCGGTCTCCCCGTGAACGCGCGCCAGCGGGCCCTGGTCGGCTTCGGCGTCAGCCTGCTGGTCGTCGCGTTCCTGCTCTGGGAGATCGATCTCGGGCGGGTGATCGCGGTCCTCGGCCGCAGTCGCGTCCAGCTGCTGCCGCTGATCCTGGTCCCGTTCGCGGTGGACCTCTCGCTGCGCACCGTGCGCTGGCACATCCTGCTGGCCCGCGAGCCCCGGCCCGGCTACCGCGGCACGTTCACCTACCTCGTGATCGGCTACCTGGCCAACAACATCCTCCCCGCGCGCCTGGGCGAACTGGTGCGCGCGCACCTGCTCGGGACGCGCGAGGGCGTGGGCCGCAGCCGGGCGCTCGGGTCGATCGCCATGGAGCGCGCGCTCGACGTGGTGGCGGCCGCCGCGCTCGGGGCGATCGCCTGCGCCATGGCCGGCATCCACGGGGCCATCGTGGTCACGCTCGCGCTGATCGCGCTGGGGGCGGGGGCGGTCGTCGCGCTGGTCGCGCTGGTGCCGCACGCGATCGTGCGCCGGTGGTTGGACGCGATGGTCGCGCGCGCCCCGGCCGGTCTCCCGGCCCGTGTCGCCGACATCGTCAGCCGCTTCTTCCACGCCCTCCTCGACGCGGCGACCCCCTGGCGCGTGCTCGCCGCGCTGGCGCTCTCGTTCGCCGCCTGGCTCGCGACCTCCGGCCTCTTTGCGGTGACCAGCGCGTCGCTCGGGATCTCGCTGCCGCCGGCCGGGCTGGTCGCGGTGGCCGTCGCCGCCAACCTGGGCGCCGCCCTGCCGTCCGCGCCCGCCGGGATCGGTCCGTTCGAGTTCGGGGTGGTGGTGATCGCGACCGCCCTGGGGCTCGACGCGCCCACGGCCTTCGCGTTCGGCATCCTGAGCCACGCCTGCACGGTGGTGCCGGTGTCGCTGCTCGGTGGGTACGAGCTGGGCCGCGTGCGCTGGGGGCTGGGCGCGCTGCGCGAGGCCGGACGGGCCGACCGGGCGCTGGAGGAGGTCGAGCCGGCGTGACACGCCCGACCGCGGAGTGGGGGGGCGAGGCGAACGAGTTCCGTACCCCCGGGATGCGGCTGCTGGTCGGAATCGGCGTGCCCGTCGCACTCGTCCTGTACACGGTGCTGGTCGACGCCTGGATCGTACCCACCGTGATCAACGGCGGGTGGTTCGACGCGGGCCGGCCCGACTTCTTCCTGATGGCGGACGCGTTCCTGCACGGCCGGCTCTGGCTGAACGTGGACTGGCGGCCGCCGATCAACGACATCATCGTGCTGGACGGCCGCGTCTACGTGCCGTTCGATCCCTTCCCGGCGTTCCTCTTCATGCCGCTGGTGGCGCTGATCGGCGTGGGGCAGGCGATCGCGATCGAGCCGCTGGTGAACGCGTTCCTGGCCGGCGTGGACGTGGCGCTGGCGTGGGTGACGATCGGCGCGTTCGGGGTGCGGCGCGCGGACGACCGGCTCTGGCTCACGGTCCTGTTCGGCTTCGGCACGGTGCTGTGGAACGTCACCGAGCGCGGCGGGGTCTGGCACACGGCCGAGATCGTGGGCATGGGGCTGACGTTCTGGGCGCTGATCGAGACGCGCCGGGAGCGGCCGAGGCCCTGGCTCCTGGGGGTCCTGGGCGGGGCGGCGTTCCTCACTCGCTCGACGCTGCTGTTCGCGCTGCCCTACTACGCCTGGGTGGTCGCGGGACGGCCGACCGATCTGCCGGGCCTGCGGCGGGCGGTCCGGGACGGGCTGGCCCCGGCGATCACGGTCGCGGTCGCGTCGGTCCCGTTCGGGCTGATCTTCTTCTGGTACAACTGGGCGCGCTTCGGGTCGCCGCTGGAGACCGGTTACGAGCTCGCGGCGCTGCCGCCGTTCCTGGAGACGCTGCGCGAGCAGGGGCTCTTCTCGATCGTCCACCTGCCCATGAACCTGGACTACCTGTTCCTGAAGGGCCCCGACGAGCTGACCTCGACGCCGCCGTTCTTCGTGCCGAGCACGCTGGGCATGTCGGTGCTGCTCACCAGCCCGGCGCTGCTGGTGGGGCTCTGGTCGCTCCTCCGCTCGTCCGAGGCCCGCGTGCTGGCGCTCACGGGGCTGCTGGTGCTGCTGCCCACGCTGCTCTACTACGGCGGGGGCTGGGTGCAGTTCGGCTACCGCTACCTGCTCGACTCGGTCCCCTTCTGGCTGGTGCTCTGCGCGATCTGGGCGTCCCGGCGGGGTGTGGGCCGGGTCTGGCAGCTCGGCATCGCCTGGAGCGTGCTGGTGAACCTGGGGCTGGTGTACTGGGCGTTCAACATGTGACGCCGTTCGAACGACATGGGGGCCATGTCCGCGCGGTGGCTGACGAATCGAATGGGGCCCCGCGTCGGAGCGGAGCCCCATTCCTGTTGCGCCGAGCGCCGTTCAGACCGAGGTGCCGACGGTGCTCAGGATCGAGCTGACCTGGTTGCCCAGGAAGATGAGCGCGACGATCGCGATGATCGCGATGAGGGCGAGGATGAGGGCGTATTCCGCGAGGCCCTGGCCTTCCTCGCGGTCGAACAGGCGCGTGAGCATCCGAACCTCCCTGGCTGCGGGTCACTCCCCGGTGACCCTCCGCGGCAGTGATACTCGGCCGCGCGCCGGCGTGCAAGGTGATTCGCAATGTCTGACCCGTCGTGCGACCATTTCGTGGCGCCAGCCTGCACCACGACCGCTCGCTCCGCTTACGTCGCAGAGCGCCTCCCGCCACAGCTGGACGGCCACCAGCGCCGCGCGAATCCGCGTCCCGAATCGTGCGCCCGGCCGGCCACACACCCTATCCAGCGCCCAGCAGGTCCGCAGCCGTCAGCAGCAGGGCCTGCTCGAGCGGGAGCCCCTGCGCACCGACGAGCAGCGGCCGGGAGGCTGGTGCGAGCCTGGTGAACGCCTCGAGACCCGGCAGACTGTCCTTCACCCTGCCGCTCCCGACCTCGATCGCCAGCACCCGGCGGCCATCTGACAGCACGAAGTCGACCTCTCGGTTGCCGTCGCGCCACCAGCTCAGCTCGATCCCGGGCGCCGCCGTGTTCACGAGGTGGGCGCCCACCGCGGTCTCGACCAGCCGGCCCCAGAGCTCGCCGCGCCCCCGGATGACCGCGGGGTCGGCTCCCGACATGGCGGTCACCAGCCCGGTGTCCAGGGCGAGCAGCTTCGGGCTCGACCCGCGCCTGCGAACCTTCGAGCCGGAGAACTTCTCCAGGCCGGTCAGGAGACCGGCATCCCCGAGCAGGTGCAGGTAGTGCGCGAGCGTGGTCGTGTTGCCGGCGTCGCGCAGCTGGCCGGTGAGCTTCGTGTATGAGACGACCTGCGCCGAGTAGTCGCACCCGACCCGGAAGAGCTGCCGCAGGAGCGCCGGCTTGTCGACCCGGTTCAGCAGCAGGACATCGCGTGACAGGGTCGTCTCGATGAGCGAGTCGAGCACGTACGAGCGCCACCGACCGACATCGTCGGCCAGGGATGCGGCGCCAGGGTAGCCGCCGAACAGCACGAACCGATCGAGGTCCCAGCCGAACGCGGCCCTCATCTCGGCGAAGCTCCAGTGGCCAAGCCGGATCAGCTCGAAGCGGCCGGCCAGGCTCTCAGACAGCCCGTGGGCGATGAGGGGCGGCGCAGATCCGAGGAGGACCACTCGTACATCCGCACCGGCGGCCGTGTCCTCGTCCCACATGCGTTTGACCATCTCCGGCCATTCCGGGACCTTCTGGACCTCGTCGAGCACCAGGACGCTGTGCGTGGTCAGGTGCGTGCGGGCCAGGATGCGCGCCGTCTCCCACTGGCTCGCCAGCCAGGCGCGATCGCGCAGGCCGGGATCATCCGCGCTCGCGATGACAACGGGAGACGCCAGTTCGGCAACGGCCTGGCGGACGAGCGTCGTCTTTCCCACCTGGCGGGGCCCGGCGACTACCTGGATGAACCGTCGAGGCTCGCGGAGTCGGCCGAGCAGCGCAGCGAAGACGGGACGCCGGTACGGCGGCAGGACGGACGAGTTGCTCAACACAGTGAGTAAAACTACTCAACGTACTGAGTAGACGTCAAGTCCGCCCGCGTGCAGACGGGGCACCGGGGCCGAGGTCCGCGTCAGGACCCGCGACGGGTTGTGAGATGCGCGCTTGCCATGCTGAGGTCTCGGACTCCGTGGCCCCTTCATCCAGGGCCAGCGCAAGGGCGCGTCGGGCAGCCACCGGCCACCGACTCCAGGCACTGCCGAGCGGAGCAGCGTGGCGGTCTCGGCAAGCGTCTGTTCCTCGTCCTCGATGGCTTGCTCGGCCGCGTCTGCCGTCATGCGTGCGCCTCCCGCAGCTCGGCCTCCACCTGGGCTACGGCCTCGTCGCTGACCACCTGGGAGTACGCATCGACATCCCTGGACTCGCCGCGGATCCCATGAGCCGCCATCGCGCTGCCGCCGACGAGAACGATCAGGCTGCCGATCGGCTCCCTGCGCTGCTCCGAGACCTCGATCAAGCGCCGCACCACCTCGATCGGGGCGGGCCAACGGACCGCCATGTCGTGGCCATGCCTGCGATTCCGCGACATGGGCTTGGGCGCGTCTACGCTCGAGGGACCTCCTGGCGCGGATCCGCTGGCTCACCTGGAGCAGGGGCCTCGAGGAGCCTCGGACCAAGCCGGTACCAGCGGTCTCGCGTCGCTCCCTCGGCGATGAGGTAGCCAAGCTCCGCGGCGGTGGCGAGATCACGCGTCGTGGTCGCCGCCGTACGCCCAGTCAGCTTCTGGTACTCACCCGCCCGCAGGCTCCGATTGATGAATGCGTACACGAGCGCGTCGAGCATCGGGGGTGGCAGTCTGCCCTCGACGACGTCCCGGCGGACGGCGATCTGGACCTCCCCAAGGCCGCGCAGACGTGCCAGCACGTGCTCTGCGGCGCCGGTGATCGCGCTGAGGAAGAAGACCACGAAGGGTGTTGCGTCGTAGCCGGGCTGGTAAACACGTCCGATGCTGGCCCGGATGGCGGCGAAGTAGTCGCTGCGGTGAATGTCGAGATGAGCGTCCAATGACACCAGACCGTCGAAAGCATGGCCCCCGCGCACGAGGAGGAACCGCGAGATGGCGCGGGCCGTCCGTCCGTTACCATCGTTGAACGGGTGGATGGCGACGAACTCGAGGTGCGCCAGGGCCGCGAGGATCGGCGAGGAGACGTCCGGGTGGCCTGCGAGCCAGGCGACGAAGTCCCGCATCAGCTGCGGCACGTCGCCCGACGGCGGCGTGGTGAAGATGATCTCGCCGTCCGCGCCTGCCACGCGGTTCTCCCCGCGGCGGTACTCGCCCGGGGTGAGGAGATCGCTCTGGCCATCCAGCACGCGGCGGTGGATCTCGCGGACGACGGACTGATCCAGCTCGACGTCGGACCGGGCGGCCAGCTCATCGACGAGCTCCAGTGCCGACCGCGTGCCGAGGACCTCGAGGGCATCCTTGCGCGGCAGCGCCTTGCTGCCAATGCCGTCCAGCAGGCGATCGACGTCGAGGTCCGAGAGCCTGTTGCCCTCGATCCGCGTCGATCCGTGTACCGTGCGCACCCAGGCTCGCTGTCGCAGCCAATCCCGATGCACCGGATCGAGCGGAAGGTTGGAGAACAGCCAGCACCGGCGCTCGACCCCATCGAGATCCGCTGTCAATGCCGCCTGATCGACATGAACCTCCACGCATTCCCTCATCGGTGATCGGATCCTGAGCCATTCTTCCACTGGTGGAAGAAAGAGTCAACAATCCCTCATGCGTGAGGGGATGCGGGATCGAGCCCGAGCTGTCAGGTCGGACGCGCCGATGATGGTTGCCCGCCGCACCGGGGCATGTGCGAGCCCAGGCCGAGAAGCGTCTGGAAGGCGGCCTCCGGGTTCTGGCGCCGGTTGAAGCGGAACACGTAGGGTCGAGCCGAGGCGCGGTGCCAGCCTCTCGGCTGGTCCGTTTCCCCGGCCCGCCCTCCGAACGCGGCGATCCAGGGTGACGTCTCGGCACGCACGCACTCCACCCGCAGCCGGCCCGCCACCTCCCGCGTCTGGGCGTGACCGTCCTGGTCGGTCCAGCTCTTCGTGCGCACTTCCACCGCCGCGAGCACCATCGCCGCCATCCGGCCCTTGCGCTGTCGTCCGCCCTTCAGCCCCGGCTGCGAGCCGCCCACGTACGAGCCGTCGATCTCGACGATGCCGGACAGCTTCGTGCGGTTGGCATTGACCGTCGCCCGGCGCAGCTTGTGGAGCATGAACCAGGCGGTCCTGTGGTTGCCGAGGTCGAGCTGACGATCGAGCAGCACGGCCGACATGCCGCGCTTGTCGGTGGCGACGAGGAACGCCGCGTAGAACCAGGTCGTCAGCGGCAACCGCGTGTGATCGAGCACGGTGCCCGCCGTGACGCTCGTCTGCTTCCCGCAGGCGCGGCACTCCCAGATCGTCTTCCGCCGCCGGGGCGTCGATGGGGTGGCCGACTTCGAGCGGCTCTTGATGAGCGCCGTGATCTCGTAGGCGCCCGGGTTGCCACACCACGGGCAGATGAAGCCGTCTGGTCAGCGGCTCTGAGCGAGGTAACGGTGACAGGCGGCCTCGTCGGGAAACCATGCCCGGAACTCACGGACGTTGCGCGGGAAGGCCGGCCGTGCCACGGCTGGGCACGCTACTACATCTGGTGGTTCCTGTGTTAGCGACCCAAGCCTCACGGGAGTAGCAGCACCCGCGTGGCCTCACCCACCGAGCGAGCGCACCAGCTCCCGGAGCGGCGGGTTCGAGCGGTCGCGGGGGGAGAGGATGGGGTCGCGGTCGGGCCAGGGGATCCCGACCTCCGGGTCGTCCCAGGCGAAGCCCAGCTCGTCGGTGCCGTCGTACTCGGTGGTCACGAAGTAGAGCAGCTCGATGGGCTCGATGGCATAGAAGCCGTGGGCGACGCCGGAGGGGATCGCCACCCACTCGTCGGGGCCGAGCACGCGCGTCTCCACGAGAGGCGCGGCGGACAGGTCGGCGAGGAGGGGGCGCACGTCCACGAGGGCCACGAACGCGCGCCCGCTGGCGACGGTCCAGCGGTCGAGCTGGCGGCGGTGGTAGTGGAGTCCGCGCAGGACGCGCGCGCGGCTGGTCGACAGGTTGGCCTGGACGAACCGCTCGGCCGACCAGCTGGCACGCCAGAGCTCGCGGAAGGCGCCGCGCTCGTCGGCATGCGCGGTCAACCGGCCCCAAGCCACGCCGTCCAGTCGCCCGGGCTCCCCGCCCGGCCAGCCGGTCATCTCGTCACCTCCAGCGCACGCCGTGCCTGGGCCGCCAGCTCCAGGTACCGCGGCACCTCGTCGAACAGCGCGGCCCGCCAGTCGCGCAGCAGGATCCCGAGCTGCGCCGCGTGGCCCGTGCCCAGCACCCCCCACGGCGGAGGCGTGGAGGCTCGCGGCCAGGTCGATCCCGGAACGCGCTCGGTCAGGACGCGGATCCCCGCCTCCCGGAGCACCGCCTCGGCCCAGTCGGCCCGCGACGTGTGGCCGGCGTTCACCAGGTGGTAGATGCCGTTCGCGGGCCGCGCACGCACGAGGGCCACGATCCCGGAGGCCAGGTCCGAGGCGCGCGTGGGAGAGCCGATCTCGTCGGCGACGAGCCGGAGGACCGTTCCCCCGGCCGCGGCCCGGACGGCGGCGGTGATGATCTTCGCCGGGAAGTCGGCGCCTGGAGGGCCGTACAACCAGGCGGTGCGCACCACCCAGCCGCGGGGGCCGTCGCGATCGGCCGCTCGATCGGGAGCCGCCGCTCGCCCGTGCTCGCCGGTGCGCCACGCGGTTCCGCCGTCCCCGGTCGCCCGGCCGGCCAGGGGGGGTTCAATGACCTCCGCTCCGCCCCCGGCGAGCACCGCCTCCTCGCCCGCCCGCTTGCTCCGCCCGTAGGGGTTCGCCGGCGCCACCGGGTCGTCCTCGTCGTACGGCCGTCCGTCGGTGCGGCGACCGTCGAACACCTCGTTGGTCGAGACGTACAGGAGGTTCGCGCCGGCCTCCCGGCACGCCCCCGCCAGCGCCGCCGTGGCCTCGCCGTTGCGGCGCATTGCCACCTCCGGTTCGACCGCGCAGCCGTCCACATCGGTCCAGGCCGCCGCGTGGATCACCAGGTTGGGGCGGCGCGCCCGCACCAGTGCCGCCAGCGTCTCCGGGCGATCCAGATCGAGCGCGGGCCGCGACCATCCCTCGACCGAGACCGCGCGTGCCAGGGGTGCCTCCCGGGCGAACGCCGCGACCAGGGCGCTCCCGAGCCTGCCTCCCGCTCCGGTGACGGCGATCCTCACGACCGGGGCTGCCTCCCGCGCCCGCCACTGCCGTTGCCCGCGCCGGCGTCGGCGATCGCCACCCTCACGACGCCTCCGGATCGTGCGGCGTGCTCCCCGCCAGCCGCGCCCCGTATTGCCGCGCGTAGTAGCCGCGCCACTCGCCCGACTTGAGGGGGCGCCACCAGTCCTCGCGCTCGCGGTACCAGCGCACGGTGGCCGCCAGTCCCTCCTCGATCGGCACCTGCGCCGCCCACCCGATC
>JAJYDP010000169.1 GCA_021777365.1 Chloroflexota bacterium
CGGCGACGACGCCGGCGGGCGCCAGCGAGGCGACGAGCGCCAGCGCGACGAGGCTGGCCAACGAGCGAGCACGGACGACCACGTCCCCTCCTGACGGGGACCGGTCCCATGCGTCGCGGTGTCCCCGTCAGCAGGATAGTCGCGCCCGCAACGGTCGGCATCGATACGCCCGGCATCGATTCGTACAGGTCCTCGCTGGTCCGTGCCGGTCATCGCCGCGACGCACCGGCGCGGGGGCCCAGCAGCATCGCCAGGAGGACCTCCGGGGCCTCATTGCTGCGACGACCCACCAGCCTGACGATCCGGAGTGGGTCGCCACGGGTGCCGGCCAGCTGGCGCGACGGCAGACCGGGCCACAGGGCGCGGGCCCGTGCGAGCAGCCCCTCCGGCGGCCGGCGCGGGCGGGCGCATGCGCCGGGGCGGATGCACGCGCCGGGGCGGGCGCATGCGCCGGGGCGGATGCATGCGCCGGGGCCGCGACCGGCGGATCCCCCAGCAGGTCGGGCCGCGCGTCCTCCCGGCGCGGCTGCTGCGCCGCGCCCTCGTGCCTGGTCAGTCCTGGATGCGCCGCCCACCGCACCGGCGGCCCCGGTACGGTGGAGCTGGTCGCCGTCATCGCGAGATTCGTGCCTCATGCGACCGGAGACCCGCCCATGGTGGCAGGGACTCGCTTGCATCCGCGTTGCACCGACCGCGGCCCTGCGGTCATGTTCCAGACGCGGGCCGGGGCGCGCAGACCGGAGCGCGGTCAGTTGCCGGTGGGCCTGATCAGGAAGGGCTGCCGGTAATCCTGCTTGATGCCGTAGTGCATCTGCAGGAAGTACTTCACGATCTCGGTCGACGGGTTCCCGATGCTGTTGGACGTGTCGTAGGTGAAGGCCAGGATCGCGAGCTGCGAGTCGGTCCTGGCGAAGTCGCCCGAGGGCGAGACGAAGCCCACGAACCAGGAGTGGAATGGCAGGTGCCCACCGATCCGCACGTTGCCATACTGGGCGGTGCCGGTCTTGCCGGCGACATAGAGCGGCATGTCCACCACGTTGCCGGTATGGCGGATCACCACCGCCTCGCGCGCCGCCTCGCGGATGTAGGCCAGGATCGAGGGGTCGATCTTCACCCGGGCGCGCAGCTTCGGCGCGAACGCCTGCACCACCTGCCCGGTGGGGCTCAGGACCTGGCGCACGACCTGGGGCTGCCAGAGCGTGCCGCCGTTGGCCAGCGTGGCATAGGCGTCCAGGAGCTCGATGGGGGTGACCGCGTCGTAGCCCTGCCCGATGCCCGCGAGGTACGTCTCACCGGGGAAGATGGTCTGCCCGAAGGTCTGCAGCTTCCACTCGTTGGAGGGCACGATCCCCGCCGCCTCCCCCGGCAGGTCGATCCCGGTGGGCGCCCCGAACCCGAACTGGTGGGCCCAGTAGGCCAGCCGGTCGATCCCCACCAGCGCCGCGGCCTGGTAGAAGAACGTGTCGCTCGACTGGGCGTAGGCGCCCGCCACGGTGAGCGGTCCGAACCCCGCACCGTTCCAGTCCCTGAAGGTCTGGCCGTCCAGCGTCAGGTACGGGTACGTGGGCAACGTCTGCGTCGGCGTCAGCTTGCCGTCCGCAAGGACCGCGCTGCCCGTCACCAGCTTGTAGGTCGACCCGGGCGGGTAGATCTCGCCGATCGCGTGGTCGAGCAACGGATGGTTCGGGTCGCTCGTGAGAGCCGTATAGGCCTGCGTGGAGATGCCCTGCTCGAACGCGTTGTCGTCGTAGGTGGGCAGGCTGACCATGGCCAGGACCTCGCCGGTCTGGGGGTTCATCACGATGACGACCCCCTCCTTGAGTCCCGCGGTCTGCAGCCCCCACTCCAGCGCGGTCTGCGCCTGCTCCTGCATCTGCAGGTCGATCGAGAGCTGCAGCGTGTCGCCCGCCTGCGGCTGCGTGGGCGTGGACAGCACCTGGATGGGGCGGCCGGTGGCGTCGCGCTCCACTTCCTGCACGCCGTACGTCCCCCGCAGCAGCTGCTCGTACTGCGCCTCGAGCCCTGTCTGCCCGATCATGTCGTTCGGCAGGTAGCCCTGGCCCCGGAGCGCCTGCAGCTGGACCGCATTGATGGGCGCCGTGTACCCCAGGACCTGCGAGAGCAGCGAGCCGTACGTGTACTGGCGGCGCGAATCGACCACGACCTGGACCCCGGGCAGTTCGAGGTGATCCTCCGCGATCAGCTGCGCCGTGGACTGCGACACGTTCGCCGCGACCTTGACGCCGTCGAAGACCGCACCCGCGTTGGCATCGATGGTCTCGTTGATCTGCGTGGTCGACAGGTGGAGGAGCTGCGCGAGGAGGCCCACGACGTCCGACCGCTGCGGAAAGGGCAGGTCGGCGGGAATGACCTCGATCGAGAACGTCGGCACGTTCTCCACGAGGGGTCGCCCGGCCCGGTCGACGATGATCCCGCGCGTCGACTGGATCGGCTCGAGCGAGGTCATGTTCGCGTAGGCCTGCGCGCCGTACTGGGCGCCCTGGGCGACCTGGAGGTAGGCCAGTCGCACCGTGAACGTGCCCAGGATGAGGACCACGACCAGGCCGAACGCCACGAAGCGCCCGAGCGACCGCGGGCGCCGGGGGCGCTCGTCGTAGAACGCGCTCATGGCGCCGCCACCGACCGGGGGAACGTGACGCGTGATCGCATGGACGGCCGGAGCATAGCTCGGGACCCGAAGTGAGGCGTTGCACCCGCATCGCCGAACGCGTCCGGTCCGCTGCCCGTCCGCCCGGAGGCCACTCGCCATGCTGGGCTTGGTGCCGAAGGTGGGTCTCGAACCCACACGCCGCTCGCGCGGCAGCGGAGTTTAAGGGGACCTCAGACCGTCCGGGAACGTCCGCTGACGTGTCCTGCACGCACGAACCGAACGGCCGTTCAGGCCCTCAGACCGGGTCTGTGCGGGCGTGAAGCTGCCAGCGAAGCTGCCAGTTTCCTCGCCGGCCTTCCGGAGGCGGCTTCGTACTCTCCCGGGGCGCCATGACACGCTATCGTGCGTCGCGCGTCCTGGGCCGTTGATTGGAGGCGAGATCATGCCGAGCGAGAGGGTAGAGGGCCTGGTCAAGGCCGTGTACGGCGTCGTTCACGTGCAACTGGCGGGCCACGAGCGGAAGTTCACGGTACGCGTCGCCGATGTCCCCGCCGCCGCCGCAGGCGACCTCGTTGCCGCTATCTTCGAGGATGGGCATTGCGCGCGACTGCTCGTCGCCGACTTGAAGGCGGGCACGGAGACGCCGATCGAGGTCGGCGGCGAGCTCTGAGGCCCGCGCGGCACCCGTCCCGAAAGATGGCAACCCCGGCGCGGCGCCTGATCCGTGCGGCGCGACCGTCCCGTTTGGCCCACGCCGCAAGGAGGGGCGGGTGGTTGTGGTCACACGGCGTCTCGGCCGCCAACAGGCGCAACCCACAGCCCGCCGTAGGAACTCGCCGTTGTGGGGGGGGCGCGCCGGCAGTCGAACGACGCTCGATCTGCTTACGGCTGTCCCGCGCCGACCGCCTCGCCGTCGATCAGTCGCAGCAGCTCGATCGCGTCCGAGAGGTGGGCGTTGAAGATCCGGCGCGCCACGTCGAGCAGCTCGAAGAGGTCCGGATCGCGCACCGCGTAGATCACCGTGGTGCCGCGGCGCTCGGTGGCCACGATGTCGCGTCCGCGCAGCACGGCGAGCTGCTGGGAGATCGAGGAGGCCGGCGCCCCGATCGTCGCCTGGAGCTGACCCACGCTCTGGGGCCCCCCGCGCAGGAGCTCCAGGATCTGGATGCGCATGGGGTGGGCGAGCGCCTTGAAGAACTCGGCCTTGAACCGCCGGAGACTCGCCGGGTCGTCATGGCGCACGCTGCGGGGCATGGCCGAACACTACCCGGCCGGATCGTCCAGCGCAACTACCGCATATTGCAGAATACGGAAGATCCGGACTACCATGGGGAGGCCCGGGGCACGACCGGTCGCCGCTCCCGTCACCGCTGTGGCGTGGGCGGCCCCGACCGGGCCGTCCCGCGGACCGGATCGGAGGACCGCATGCCACTCACCCGTCTCCTGGCGGACGCCGCCGCGGCGCCGCCCGACCGGCGCATCGAGTGGCGCGATCCGATCGCCGCCTTTGGGCGACGGGGGATCGAGGGCGTGGAGCCCTGGCTGGCCGATGGCGCGCTCGCCGCGTTCGCGATCCGGGTCATCTGGCGGGTCGGGGAACGGGGCGAACCGGCGGCCGCGGTGAAGGTGCTCCGGGCGGCCCGCAGCCGCTTGTCGCCCCACCTCCAGGCCGATGTCGACTGGGCCCTCCGGGCGCTCGGCCCCGCGGTGCGCGAGGCAGCCGGCACTCCGCCGACGGCGGGCGCCCCCCGGGTGCCGGCCCCGCGCACACGGCAGCGGCAGGCGTAGACGCCGAGGGGGTGACCAGGTGCACGCGGCCGGGTCCGCAGGCGGGAGCGGAGTGGACGCCTGGCCGTGGCGAGCGGATCCACGCCGAGGTCGCCCGCACCGGCCACCCCTGGTGCGCCGCACCATCGCGGAGGGCGCGTCGCTGCAGCTCCGGCGCTGCGGTTGCTGCGGCCTTGTCCCAGTCTGGTTTGGCGGGGCCACGTGGTGCCTCTGCGAGCCCACGCCCTGCGGGGCCACGCTCGCCGGTCCGCGGCACGAATGCTCCGCGGCGCGGCGTCGTCATCGGCACGCATTCGGCCGCCTGATCGCCGAGGAGGACCATACCGGCGCCCGAGTGGGACTCGTCTTGACGTGCGCCTGTGGCCAGGAACGTCGCCTCTGGGCGGCAGGGTAGGCCGGCCCCCATCCGCAGTGCGAGGGCGCCGCCAGGTGGGCTGCGGGTGTCCGTGACGCCGCGGGACCGTGCCGGTTGCGTGGTAGAGAGACACGGTGCCACGGGCACGGGCTGGTCCGTACCCGACGTCGGGCGATGGCTCGCCGGAAACGCCAGTCCTTTGGGGCAGGGTGGGGAGCACGCCAGGCTCCCGACCGCCGACGTGACGTGCGGCCGGTGACTGCCGGTCGGCTGCTGCACCGGGACCCAGGCGCCATCAGGACCGCCCCGTCGTCGCCCCTGCACAGCCTGGCGGGAAGCTGCCGCAGCGCTCATCCGCTCTCCTTGGCGAGTAGCTCGCGCAGCATCAGTTCGAGACGGTCGCCCAGCCGGTTCACTGCGCGTTCGACGGAGGCGTCGATCGCTGCGACGATGGCCGGGTCGAGACGGGCTGGCGAACCCGGCGGCCGGCGCCCGTAGACCTGCTGCTCCAGGTTCTCGACCGGCTCTCCCGTCACACGCGCGACCTCGCGCAACTTCTCAAGCGGGACGCGCCTGGTGGCGCCGCTGACCCAGAGGCTGATCGCGCTCTTGGTCACGCCCACTTCCTGCGCGAAGCTCTCGAAGGTCCAATCCGGATGCTCGCGAAACCAGGTGTCGAGCCAGGCCCCAAAGGGGGTGCTGGGGATCGGTCTACGACGGGCCATCTCGCCATGGTGAGGCTATCGCAAGGACCATAGTCAGCCGCCTTGACAAGCGGTCGCGCCATGTTTAGCCTGCTTGCCATGGGCGAAGGGCGGCGGCCCCCGAAGGGCAGCGAGTTGGCCGGACTGCGAGAGGCCGCCGGTATCGAGGCGCACGAACTCGGCGACGCGATGGGCGTCTCGCGCGCGCGCGTCTCGCAGATTGAGGGGCTGGCCCGCGTTACCCCGCTCGCATATCGCCACTACATGGACGCTTTGGTGCGCATATCGCAAGTGGCCACAACCCGCAGGTCAAGCACTGGCGAGGCCCCCTGACCGCGATGGCGTGGGCCGCGCCGCGAGGCCTGGCGCAGTCGCGCATGATGCGGCAGCCTGACGCCGCGACCCGCCCGGCTGGTTGCCGCCCTTCTGTCCTTGCGGGGGCGCCCCCGGTCGACCCTGTTCATCCGGACGTCCCGCCACTCACGCGCTGTCGCTGCGGCCACTACGCGGTCGAGCACCCTCGCTCGCCCTACGGCGGCGCCGCTGGCCCCACGTACTGGTGCCTCGCGAGCGCGCAGGGCGCGGACGGCGCGGACGGGTCACCAGATTGCCCGTGTGGCGCGTTCGACGCGGCGCCGACTCAGATCCTTCGGGGTTGGCGCGGATGAACGCGGGCGCGCTTGCCGGATCGGCCGCCCGCTGGTCTCGGGGCGCCGAACGCCGCCTCCTCGTCGCTGGCACGGCGCTCCTGCTCGTGTTCGGCGGTCTATTCGCCGGCCCGTCCCCAGCGGCAGCCTGGGACGCCAACACGTTCAGCCCGCGTGCTGAGCAGCAGCTTTTCGCCCTGACCAACCAAGTCCGGATCGCGGCGGGGCTGCGGCCCCTCCAGTGGGACTCCGTGCTCGCGGGCGTCGCCCGCTGGCGCAGCGAGGACATGATCCGGCGCGACTACTTCAGCCACGCCATCCCGCCGTCCGGCGAGCTGGTCTTCGCGGTCCTCGACGCGCGGCACTACTGCTACCGCGTGGCCGGCGAGAACATCGGTTGGGATACCTACCCAGACGGCACCGGCACGTCGACCATTGAGCAGCTGTTCCTGGACTCGCCGACTCACCGCGCGATCATCCTGGGCGCGGCCTGGAACGTCATAGGGATCGGGGCATACCAGGGCGCCAGCGCCAAGAAGATCTGGACGGTCCTCTTCGCCGACCGCTGCCTCCGCACGCCCGTCACCCCGGCACCCGGCCCGCTACCGCGCATCAGCCAATCCCAGACCCGCCAACGGCCAGCTCCAGCTCCGCCTCAGCAGCGAGTCGCGACGTGTTCGAGCGGGCGGCAACGCCCGCTCAGCGCACGACCGACGTAACGACGCTGGCTGGACACCGCGCAGGAAGAGGGACCCGAAGGAGGTTCGACATGCGTTCGGCGAGAATCCTCAAGCGGCGAAGGAGAACAGCTCTTGCGGGCGCGGCGCTCTTGGCCTCGTTGGCGCTGGTGGCTCTCGTGCTACCGGTGGCCGCGAGCAGCACGCTGTATGTCGGGCTTGGTGGCGGCAGCGGTTCGTGCAGTTCCCCGACCTACACCACGATCCAGACGGCCGTCACCGCCGCCAGCGCCGGTGATACGGTGCTGGTGTGCCCCGGGATCTACCAGGAGAGCCCGAGCATCGCCAAGTCGCTAACGCTGCAGTCGGTGGGCGGGCCTGGCGTGACGACCGTCGAGCTGCAGCCCAACTCGTCCAGCACCTACCTTGGGTCGCTACAGATTGGGCCACTGCCATCCGGCGCGACGGGCCCCCTCGACGTCACGCTGAGCGGGTTTACCATCGTTGGCTTCGATGCGACGGCCACGACGAGCGGCCTGGCCAGCTCGGACATCTACGTGGCCGGCGCCGATAGCGTCACGATCACCGACAACCACATCGAGGTCGGCTTGTCGGGCGCCAACTCTAACGGCGACGATGGGTTCGGGCTGCTCACGCTCTCCAGCTCGTCTGATGTCATCGGTACCCTCTCCGTCTCTGGCAACACCTTCGCCCCGGTCCACACCTCGGCGGTCCGGGCCTTCTACGTCAACCCCGGGACGGCGAGCTTCACCCTCAACGGGAACATGATCACCGGTGACTTCCTGGGCGCGGCCATGACACAGGCCGCGAATGGCCTGGTCGAAAGAAACACCATCACAGGCGTCGCCGACACAACCTACGGCCGCTCCGCTGGCTTCGGCGCGTGGGGCTATCCGGACCCATCGCTCTGGGGTCACGCTACATTTCAGGGCAACACGATTACTGGCGCGCGCGGCATCAGCCTCTGGGACGCCGCCGACGTCACGGTTGAGGGGAACACCCTGGAGCAGAACACGAACGGCGTCTGGATCGGAGCGACGGGGTCTGTAAGCGGATACCCGAGCGCGAGCGATCTGGCCTCGATCGCAGTGCATTGGAACAAGATCGTCGCGAGCGGCACCGACGGCGTGAACAACACGCTCACCGGCGGCAATGTCGATGCCACCAACAACTGGTGGGGCTGCAACGGCGGGCCCGGCGCGAGCGGCTGCGATACGGTCAGCGGCACCGTCACCTTCGATCCCTGGCTGATGCTGAGCGTCTCTGCGCCCTCCTCGATCCTGCGCGGGGCGACGAGCACGATCACGGGTGATGTGACGCACAACTCCGCGGGCGCCGACACCTCGGGCGCCGGTCATATCCCCGACGGCACGCTGATCGGCTTCAGCGCCTCGGCCGGCACCGTCAGCCCGTCGAGCGCGGGTACCACCAATGGTCAGGCGCAGGTCTCCTTCACGGCCAACTGGGCGCCCGGACAAGGGTCGGTGAGCGCCACGGTGGACAACCAGACGGTGAGCACGCCGGTGCTCGTGGTGGCCCCGGCACCGCCGCCGCCCGCGCCCACGCCAACCCCGAGCCCCAGCCCCTCGCCGACGCCGAGCCCCTCGCCGACGCCGAGCCCGTCTCCGAGCCCCTCGCCGACGCCGGCCCCCACGGCCCACATTGGCGTGGGCTCCTCGCTCAGCGGGAGCGGCCCGTTCACGACCCCCACCAAGATCCTGAAGCGCAGCGAGTCGTTGACGCTGCGCTTCACGACGAGTCCGGCACTGGCAGGTAGGCCTCTCGGCATCTGGATCGCGATCAAGGGCGCGGACGGCACCTGGAGCGCGTACCGGCCGCATGTCAGCGTGACCATCGATGCCGCGGGTATCGCGACCTACACTTACACCACGACCTCCAGGGTCTGGCTCGCCTTCCGTGCCCGCTACGGCGGGGATGCCACCCACGCCCCCGCGTGGAGCGACCTCTCGCAGTTCGGGCGCTGGATGTAGGCAGGGCTAGCTAGTTGCCCCG
>JAJYDP010000170.1 GCA_021777365.1 Chloroflexota bacterium
GTCATCTCCGCGGTCGTCGCGTTCGCGCTGATCCTGGTCCTCGCGGTCCTGCCCCGGCTCCTCGACTCGTACTTCTCCCAGCAGGAGACCCAGAACCTGCAGGCGCGGGCCGCGGCCGTCCAGCAGCTCCTTGCCGCGCAGCTCAGCCTGACCGCGCGCGCCGGCCTGGTGCCGATCGTGGCACCCACCACTCCGCTGCGCCTGTCGCCCGACGTGATGGCCGCGCTGACCGGCGCCGACGAGCCCGGCGAACGCTCGTTCCTGGCCGTCGAGGCACAGGTCGTCGCGCAGGCGGACCTCACCGTGCAGATCTACTCGGGTCCGAGCCCGACGGGCACGCCGGTGGCCACGCTCCATGCGCCGTTGACCGGCTCTCCGGGGCAGGGCCTGACGCGGGAGGCCGGGAGCGTCTCCGGTTCGTTCACGGTCACCGACCGGTACTGGTCGCAGTTCTCAGGGACCGCGCCGGTACGCGCGGTGGTGGTGACGCTCTCGTCGCCCTACACGCTCCGCGCCGAGACGCTGCAGACGCTGTTCACCGTGCTGATCGCGGTGGCGGTGCTCGCCCTGGTGCTGGCCGTGGTCGTGGCGTTCATCGTCGCCGACCGCCTCACCACGCCCATCCTGAGGCTGACGCGGGCATCGCGGGCGCTCGCCGAGGGCGACTTCTCCGCCCGCGTGGCGGCCGTGCCGAGCGGCGCGCCCGAGGTGAACGAGCTGGCGACGGTGTTCAACCGGATGGCGGAGGAGCTCGAGCGCTCGATCGAGTTCATCCGCCGCGACCGGGACCGCGGCCGCGAGTTCCTGGCCGACGTGAGCCACGAGCTGCGGACGCCGATCTCGGCGCTCCGGATGTTCAACGAGCTGCTCCAGGATGGCGCCGCGGACGACCCGGCGACACGCGCCGAGTTCCTGGAGACCAGCCGCGTGCAGATCGAGCGGCTCGACTGGCTGGCCTCGAACCTGCTGGAGCTCTCCAAGCTCGACTCGGGACTGGTCGCGCTCGACCTGCGGCCGGACGACCTGCGGACGGTCGTGCAGAGCGCGATCGAGCAGGCGCGCCCCACCGCCGAGCGCAAGGGCGTGGCACTGCTGGCCGAGCTGCCCTCCGACCCGCTGCGGTTCCCGCACGATCCGCCGCGCCTGGGCCAGGTCCTGGGCAACCTGGTGGGGAACGCGGTCAAGTTCACGCCGGCCGGGGGACGCGTGACAGTGACGCTGGCGCGCACCCGGGAGGGCGTCCGGATCACGGTGCGGGACACCGGGATCGGGATCGATACGGACGAACTCCCGCACGTGTTCGAGCGCTTCTACCGGGGCTCGCGGGCCAACGAGATCCGTGCGTCCGGGTCGGGCCTGGGGCTCGCGATCGCCCGCTCCATCGTCGAGATGCACGGGGGCCGCATCAGCATCGCCAGCCGGGTGGGGCAGGGCACGCAGGTCGACGTCAACCTGCCACGCCGCCCGCCGCCGGCCGAGGTGATGGAATCTTCACCCCCACCAGCGTTGCCCGTGAACACGACCGTGTCAGAGTGACGCGGAAACCTGAGAGCCGGCAGAGGATCGGGCCGGTCGTACTGTCTCCCTGAAACCGATCCGAGGCCACGCCGACATGACCGAACCGCGATCCGACGACACGATCTCGTACTACAGCCCAACCCCGGAGCCCAGGCCAACCTGGTCCCAGGAGGCGTGGAACGCGGCTGCCACCCCCAGCCAGTGGATCGAGCCGTATCCGGCGCAGCCCGCCCCGCAGCCCGCCCCGCAGCCGGCTCCCGCCCGCACGTCCGGCGTCGCGCTCGTGGTGATCGCCGCGCTCATCTCGGCCACGCTCGCGTCGGCAGGGACCTACGCCGCGCTCGACATGTCCGGGACGATCAACCACCCCGCGCCGGTGACGGCGGCGAACACGGGCCCGACGCCCACCGGCTCCCCGGTCCAGCAGGTCGTGGTCGGTGAGCAGTCGGCGATCGTGAAGGCCGCGCAGGCCGTCAGCCCGGCGGTCGTGACCATCACGACGCAGCAGACGAGCTCGCTCGATCCGTTCTCGCTGCCCGCCACCGGCGTGGGCTCGGGCATCATCTACAACTCGGGCGGGTGGATCGTCACCAACCACCACGTGGTCGCCGGCGCGACCAGGAACCAGGTACAGGTGCAGCTCAAGGACGGCCGCTCCTTCACCGGGACCGTGTACGGCCTCGACACCCTGACCGACCTGGCGATCGTGAAGATCTCCGGCTCCAACCTGCCGGCCGCACCCATCGGCGACTCCGGGGCGCTGCAACCGGGCCAGCTCGCCATCGCGATCGGCAGCCCGCTCGGCACGTTCACCAACAGCGTGACGTCGGGGATCATCAGCGCGCTCGGCCGCCAGATCCAGGTCACCGATGACCAGACGGGACAGCCGGTCTGGCTCCACAACCTGATCCAGACCGACGCCGCGATCAACCCCGGCAACTCCGGCGGCGCGCTCGTGAACTCGGATGGGCAGGTCATCGGCATCAACACCGCGACCGCGACCACCGCCCAGGGGATCGGCTTTGCCATCCCGATCGACATCGCCCGGCCGATCATGGCGCAGGCGGTGGCCGGGCAGCCGCTGTCGCGCCCATGGATCGGGATCCACTTCACCTCGCTCGATCCCCAGGCGCAGCAGCAGCTCAAGACGCCGATCGACTACGGCGCGTTCATCGGCCCGGCTGACGCGACCTCCGGCCAGCCGCTGGTGGAGCCGGGCAGCCCGGCCGCCAATGCCGGCCTGAAGGCGGGCGACATCATCACCGCGCTCGACGGCCAGCGTGTCGACGTGGCGCACCCGCTCGACATGCTGCTGGTGACGCACTCCCCGGGCCAGACTGTCGAGCTGCAGGTGCTGCGCAACGGGCAGCAGCTCACGTTCAAGGTCACGCTGGGCACGCGCCCCGCGAGCGCCGCAGAGCAGTAGACCCGGAGCGCGCCGCGGCGGCGGGGTCCCTGGCGGCCCCAGGATCCCAGCGCGTCAGCGCCGCCGGTCGCCCTCTGAGCGCGTGCGCCAGATCTCGACCTCGGCGTGGTCGATCTGTCCGTTCACCGGCACCCGCATCTTGCGCACCCGGACGCCGACCTCGTTGACCGGCAGCACCCGGAGCAGCTCGTGCGCGATGCCCTCGGCGATCGCCTCCACCAGCTTGAAGTTCGTCGACTCTACGAGCTCTCTCGCGATCTCGAACGCCCGACCATAGTCGACCGTCCGTTCGAGATCGTCGTCGACGCCCGCCGGCTGCAGGTTGAGCAACAGTTCCACGTCGACCTCGAACGGCTGCGGCTGCGCCCTCTCCTCATCGGTGTAGCCGTGCCGGCCGGAGAAGACCATCCGCCGGAGCACGATCCGGTCCGTCAACCGCCGACCTCCTCTCGCGTTCGCAGGATCGCGTCGCACATCCGCGCGACGCGCACGTTCTCCCTGACGTCGTGCACGCGCACGATGTCCGTCCCGGCCGCGATCCCCAGCGCGGTCGTGGCCAGAGTCCCCTCCAGCCGTTCGCCGGCCGGCACTCCCCCGAGCACGCGCCCGATGGTGGACTTGCGACTCGTCCCGAGCAGGATGGGCCTTCGAAGCACCTGCAGCGCGGCAAGATCGCGAAGCAGCGCGAGGTTATGCGCCATGGTCTTGCCGAAGCCGATCCCCGGGTCCACCACGATCGCCTCGCGCGGGACGCCGGCCGCCACCGCGCGCTCGATCGCTCGCGCCAGGTCGGCGACGACCTCGGCCACCACGTCGTCGTAGCGCGCCTCGGCCCGGTTGTGCATGAGCACGTACGGGACGTGCCGCTGCGCTGCGAGCCGGGGGAGCGCGTCGGACGGGCCCACGCCCCAGATGTCGTTGATGCAGTCGGCGCCGGCATCGAGCGCGGCCTCCGCCACCGTGGGCTTGGTCGTGTCGACGCTGATGGGGACGCCGGGCAGGGCCTCGCGGATGGCACGAATGGCGGGGACGACACGGGCGATCTCCTGGGCCTCGTCCACCGGCTCGTGCCCGGGCCTGGTGGATTCGCCGCCCACGTCGAGCAGGTCGGCGCCGTCGCGGACCATGCGCCGCGCCTGGTCGACGACCGAGGGCCCGGGTTCGACGGCGTCGCGAAGCAGGCCGTCGCCGCTGAACGAGTCGGGGGTCACGTTGACGATGCCCATCACGTAGGTGCGTGCACCCCACGCGAACGTCACGGGGCCGATCCTGGTCGCGCCCAGCCTGCGCGGTGGGAGCCCGCCCGGCGGCAACCCCGCGAGGCTCATCGCAGGAGCCCCCGAGACTGCAGCATCCCGCGCACGGCACCCACGAGGTAGAGCGAGCCGGCCACGACGAGCGGACCGCCGGCCGCCAGCGCCTGCCCGATGGCGTGATCGAGCGCCTCCTCGGGCGCACGGATGACGTCCACGGGTCCGGGGTGCCCGGCGGAGTCGCTGGAGCCGGCCCATCCGGCGGAGTCGCTGGAATCGGCCGCGCCCGCCTGCCCGGCGGAGTCGCTGGAGCCGGCCTGCCCGGCGGAGCCTGCCCGCGCCATCCGCCAGGCTGCCGCGAGATCGCCGGCCTCCAGGCCGCGAGCGGTGACCTGGGTGGCCACGACCCGGGCATCCCGCAGCGCCGACGACGACGCCAGGTGCCCCACCATGCCGGGCACGTCCTTGTCGCGCATGATCGCCAGCAGCAGCGTGACGGGACCGGGCGCCAGCGACGGCCGCAGCTCGTCGAGTGCCTCCACCAGGGCGCGGACGCCGGCCGGGTTGTGTGCGCCATCCAGCACGAGATCGACCGGCCGCCCGGGGTCGATCGCCAGTCCCAGGTCGATCGCCGGTCCCTCGTCGCCCGGCCGCCCGGGGTCGATCGCCGGTCCCTCGTCGCCCGGCCGCCCGGCACCACCGGCTCGGTCGGTGCCCGGCTGACCCACGCCCCGAAGCTCGATCAGCTCGAGCCTCCCCGGCCACCGCGCCGACGCGAGGCCTTCGCGGCGGGCAGCCGCGGGCACCTGCGCGATCCCGGCCCGCTCGAGCGCGGCGACCACGCCGAGCGCCACGGCCGCGTTCGCCGCCTGGTGCCGCCCGAGCAGCCCGATCCGCACCTCGCCGAGGCCCGGAACGTCGACGAGAACCCCGTGGCGGTCCATTCCGAGGACCGGCAACGGCGCCGTCTCGGCCAGGGGCACGCCCAGGCGGCGCGCCCGGCGCCGCACGACCTCCAGCGCCTCCCCGTCCGCACCCGTGACGCCCAGGTCGCCGCGCTTCAGGATGGCGGCCTTCTCCCGTGCGATCCGCGGAATGGTCCCGCCCAGCAGCTCGGCATGATCCATCGCCACGTTGGTGACGGCGGCCACGCCCCCGTCCCATGCGTTCGTGGCGTCGAGCCGCCCACCGAGCCCCACCTCCACCACAGCGACGTCAACGCCGCGCTCCGCGAACCACGCGAACGCGGCCGCCGTGACCACCTCGAACTCGGTCGGCGGACCGAGCCGGCGCGGCAACCGGTCCGCGATCGCCAGGATGCGGGCGACGAGTGCCGCCATGTCGTCCGGCTCGATCGGGACGCCGTCGACCACGATCCGTTCCCGGTACTCCACCAGGTGCGGCTTCGGGGCCTGGCCTACCCGGTAGCCGGCGGCGCGGAGCATGGCTGAAACCAGGGCCTGCACGCTGCCCTTGCCGTTCGTGCCCGCGATGAGCGCTCCGCGGATGCCGGCCTGCGGATCCCCGAGCGCGCGCAGGAGGGCGCGCGTGCGGCCGAGGCCGAGATGGATCCCGAAGCGTCCCCGGGCCGACAGCGCGGCCACGGCGTCCATGTAGGTCAACGCATCGGGCACGGGACGCGCATCGGGCACGGGACGCGCATCGGCCGCGGGGGAGGCGCGGAGTGCGCGCGTGCCCGCGGGCGCACCGGGCACGGGACGCGGGCCGGGTGGATCACCCGAGACGTGGGTCGGGGGTCGAAGTCGATCGATCGCCACGGCGCCGGCTCAATCCCGCCGCGAGAGCTCGTCCTCGTAGAACACGCACTGGTTGAACCGTGCGGCCAGGCAGACGTCGGCGACGTAGCCCTGCTCGAGGTGGACGCCACCGCGCAGCTGGCAGCGCGACACGGTCGTCTCCTGCCGCGAGAGCGCCTTCATGAGGTGAGGAGCGTGCACCGGAAGCGCACCGCGGCTCCCGGTCATGTAGAAGTGCGGGCAGACGTTGCGCCGGAGGTTCGCGACGACGAGCGACCTGCGCACGGCACTCACCGGTGGTCGCCCGGGGGCCACGGAACTCTGGCCCGACAGCATCGGCACGTGCGCCCTGGGTCGAGGGCCGGACGACGCGACCGAGGTCCCGGCCGGCGCAGGCGCGTCTGGACGGCGCACGAGTGGCGGTGCGGGCCTTCGCGCCGGACGTTCCAATTCCGCTCCTGGCTGGGTTCGGGCCGGACCCCTGCCGGGCCGCATGTAGCGTACACCAGTACTGGAGGGGTATGACCGGTTCGGACCGGCGTCGAGGGAGGCTCGACCGGGCGGAGGACCTGCGGATCCGGGCGTGCGAGAATCGCGACGATGGCCGACCGACCGATCCGGGGAAGACCGCTCGCGCCGCAGCCGCGGCGCTCCCAGCCGCGCATCACGCGCCGGCCCCCCGTGACCGGGCGATATCGATCGCCTTCGCCGCCGTCGACCCGCCGGACGCCGAGCGGTGGCGGCGGGCTCCCATGGCCGGCCCGCCTGGTGCTCCTCGTCGCGGTCCTCGCCCTCGGGGGCTCCGTGCTGCTCGTGGCATCCGGCCTGCTGGGCTCCGCGGTCACGGGGTTCGGCCACACCATCGGGGACATGTTCGGGGCGGTCACCGGCCCCGGGACCACCGCCAGCCCGACCGCGGCCGCAGTGCCGGGCTCACCCCATCTCGTCGTTCCCACCAATGCCTACACGAACCAGCCCGCCTGGGACGTGCAGGGGTTCGCGCCCGCATCGGCGGTCGGCAAGGGGTACTCGGTGCGGATCTACGTCAACGGACAGGTGGCTCGGGAGCAGCAGCTGGGCCCGACGGCGGACTTCACCGTCCCGGCGGTGCCGATCCCGCTGGGCAGATCCGCGATCACCGCGACCATCGTGAGCCCCGCGGGCGAGAGCGACCAGAGCGCGCCGATCAGCGTGGTGTTCGACAACGTTCCGCCGGCCGTGGTCCTGTCGGCCCCCACGGACGGGGCGGTGGTCAATGGCGGCACCGTCACGGTGTCGGGCCGGACCCAGACCGGCTCGACGGTCGTGGTGAAGAATGACAACACGCACCAGAGCACGACGGCGGTCGCGACGAACGCGCTCTTCTCGATCGTGGTCACCATCGGGCCCGGTACGAACGACCTGGCGGTGACGGCGACCGACCCCGCCGGCAATACCACGACCAAGACGATCAAGGTGATCGGGGGCAGCGGCCAGACGACGGTCAGCCTGCACCTGTCGAACGCACGGATCGCCCTCACCAGCCTGCCGAAGTCCATCTCGATGGTGGCGACGGTCCTCGACCAGAACGGAGCGCCGCTCAACGGTGCGCAGGTCGCCTTCACGCTGCAGGTGCCCGGGCTCACCCCCGTGACGTTCGACGCGACGACGGCCAACGGGCTGGCAACCTGGAGCACCATGATCCCGAAAGACGGCGTGGTGACCGGCAACTCGCTCGTGACGGTGCTTGTGACGACGCCGGACGGCAAGCAGCTCACGAAGACGGCGAGCTTCGCGATCGTCTGAGTCGCCGGCCGGTGCCGGACACTCGTCGGCTGGTGCCGGTGCCGGTCGGTTGGTGCCGGTGACTCGCCCGCCGGTGCCGGACACGACGACCGGCCGGGGCCGGCACTCGTCGGCTGGTGCCGGACACTCGCCCGGCGGTGCCGGTGCCGGTCGGTTGGTGCCGGTGACTCGCCCGCCGGTGCCGGACACGACGACCGGCCGGAGGGGGTGATGCTCGCGGAGACGGCGCGGGAGCGATCCGCCACTCTCTCACCGGAGGAGCACGCGCCCGGCTTCGAGCGGTCGCACCGAGGCCGGGGTAGTCGGCTCGTGCGGAGGGAGCGCGCGGCCTGCCCTTGCCGGGTCCGGGCCTGCCGGTCTCTCGCCCGGGGAACGAGCGGCGGATAGGCCCCCGCCGACCGTTCCCCGGGTGGACATCCGGCGGATCGGGGCGCGGGGCATGCGGAAGCTGTGCGCCGACCGTTCCCCGGGTGAGCACCCGGCGGATCGCCGCCGTCCGCCGCTCCCCGGGTGGGCATATGGCGGATCGGGGCACCGACTGGGGCGCCCGATTGGGCCGCAGGGGCACCGACTGGGGCGCCCGATTGGGCCGCAGGGGCGCCGACTGGGGCGCCCGATTGGGCCGCAGGGGCGCCGGCGAGCCGATTGGGGCGCCTCGGCCTGCGTCGAGGCCGCCGGCGAGCCGACTGGGGCGCCTCGGCCTGCGTCGAGGCCTTCGCCCGGTGCTGGGTCAGTCGGGCCGGGTAGCGGCCTCCGGCTGGAGCAGCACCCTCCCGTCGCTCATGGCGGCGGGAGCAGTCCAGCACGGCCGGAGTTCCTCGCCACGCAGCGGACTCCGGTGGACGTCGAGCGCGCAGTACCCGAGCTTGCCGGCGATGGACCGGCGGAACCACCGGCAGGTGGCGCAAGTGGTCGACGATCGAGTGCAGACCCAGCACCGGGCCGACTCCGCCTGAGGGGTCCCGCAGTACGGACAGCGCCAGGTCGCCACGCGGCCAGTGTAGTGGCGCGGGGTCGCGGACGGAAGCTGTTCCCTG
>JAJYDP010000171.1 GCA_021777365.1 Chloroflexota bacterium
CTGCCGATACGTCTGCCGGTGTCACCCCCAGATCACGGGTACGGTTCGGGTTACGACGACGCGACAGGGTCATCGGGGGCCGTGCTACCCTTCAGCCCGTGGGCGTGATCGCGGTTCCCTTTTTCATCGGTGCGGCGATGCCGGGGCTGGAGACACCGGTGCCGTGTCCGGAGTTGCTCCCGCGCCTCCCCGACGGCTCGCCGCAGGAGCGGATGACCGTCCTGTACCAACACCTGGCCGACTGGGTCGCCGCCGAGACCGACCCGATGGTCTTCGCCGGGGATTGCCTCTCCGTGATCGGCGTGCTGGCCGGCCTCCAGCGCGCCGGTGTCGATCCGACCCTGATCTGGTTCGACGCCCACGGCGACTTCCACACCTGGCAGACCACCGGGTCCGGCTTCCTGGGGGGGATGCCGCTGGCGATGATCGTGGGCAGGGGCGAGCAGACCATCGTCCAGGGGACCGGGCTCGTTCCGCTTCCCGAGCGGCGGGTGGCCCTGGTGGGTGCGCGCGACCTCGACCCTGGTGAGGACGAGGCGGTGGCGACCTCGGCGATGACCGTCCTCTCGGTGACCGACGCGACCCACTGGGATCCGCCTCCCGGCGCACTCCATGTCCACGTCGACCTCGATGTCGTCGACCCGCGCGAGATGCCCGCCCACAACTACCCGGCGCCCGGCGGCCCCTCGCTTGACGATGTGCGCGCAGCCCTGATCCATCTCGCTGCCACGGGCCGCGTTGCGGCCGTCTCATTCTCCACCTGGAACCCGGCCCTGCCCGGAGCCGACCTGGCGGCTGCCGCCACCGCGGAGCTGGCGGCAGCGTTCCTGGGCTGAGCGGCCTCGAGACCCCCGGCCCCACCATCGACGGTCAGCCAACGGCCTACCTGGCGGTCTCGGCTCGCTGGACCGGCTCGTGCGCTGCATCGATCGGGACGGCGAAGCCGATCCCCTCGGCGGTCGCCGCATTCACGCCAATGACCGCGCCCGATGCGTCGAGGTGCGGACCGCCGCTGTTGCCTCAGAATGCCGGGTCGGTAGTCACCCGGAGGCCGAGCCGACGCGCCCCAACAGCCAAGCAACCACGGGAGAGCAACGCTGCGGGGTGCGCCCGCGCGGTGATGAGGAGCCAGGCGCGGCCCCGCTTGGTCTTGAGCTTGCGGGCCATGCGTCCGGTTCGGGAGAGCCCCGCCGGGATGCGGCCCCGCCGGGCTGGCGCAGCGCTGGTGCCGTGGCGCTCGCGGCGGACCGCGAGGTAGGCGTCGATGCCGCGTGTCTCGAGCGCGGCGAGGTTGTTGTCGGAGGCGTAGCCCGCGTCGGCGAGGACCTTGCGGGGACGGCGGCCCGTGTTGCTCTCGATCTGGTCGACGAGATCGGGCAGGGCGCCGATGTCGGTGGCGAGGTGTCGAGGCTGGTGCGCAATCGCGCCGGCTGCGACCCGGCGATCAGAATCCGACCTCGAACCAGATGTCGGGCGAAGGTCGCCTCGTGCGGATGCGCACGCGCCGCCCGAGCGTGTACCCGAGAGCATCGGCGAACGATCCCACGTGGTCGAGGCGGTGCAGCACCTGTCGCATGAAGTTGAGCTGGGACTCCGTCAGCGGTTCGTGCGTGACGACGTGGAACCGCAGGTCCCGCCACTCGAATACCGTCTCCACGGTTGGCGCGACCAGTTCCCCACCTCCGTAGGATCAGGCGCCGTCGACGCAGCGGCGCCCAGCGTCGTCAGACGGCTGCCGCGCGATGACTCGCCAACGCATGGCGCCACCCTACCAGCCCCGCGTCGAAAGAGCAGCCCCGCGCCAGCGCGTGATCCGTGCGGCGGAGCCCCTCGTTTGGGGCCGCGCCCAAACGAGGGCCCTTGTGGGGCCGTGGCTGCGCTCAGGCCTCTTGTCGTCCGTCGGCGCCGGACAGGACCGGCATCGGCCGACCGAGGAGATAGCCCTGCCCCGAGCGGACGTCGAGAGCCACAAGGGTCGCCAGCTCCTCCTCGGTCTCGATCCCCTCGGCGACGAGGCTGCACCCCTGCTTGCCGGCGAAGTGGCAGAGCCCCGCGAGCAGCGCCTGGCGAGCGGGGTCGCCATTGATCCCGGCCACCAGCGTGCGGTCGATCTTCACGATGTGCGGATGCAGCTCGACGATGTGGCGCAGGCTGGCGAAGCCGGCCCCGGCATCATCGACCGCGATCTGCACGTCGGGCCCGAACGCCGCCACCGCCTCCCGGAAGGCGACGTAGTCGGTGATGACCTCGTGCTCGGTGACCTCGAGCACGAGCTGGCCCGGGTAGCCCGCCACGATCGAGCGCAGCGGCTCACCGGCGAGGATCACGGCCGGTGAGACGTTCACGTTGAGCCACGACAGCGCCGGCAGGGCGGCGGCCGCGCTCAGGCTGGCACGCAGCGCGGCGACCTCGAGTTCGAGGCCCAGGCCCACCGCCGCCGCCGCGCCGAACTGCGCGTCGGGTGGTGTCCCATCGTCGAAGCGGGTGAGCGCCTCGTAGCCGATGACGACGAGACTCGCCAGGTCGACAATCGGCTGGAAGACCGGGTGGAAGGCGCTCTGTTCGATGATCGCCTCGATCCGTTCGCGGGAACGGCCGAGCTGCGCGCGCCCAGAGATCGACGGCCCGAGCACGGCGCTCGCGACGGACGCGAACTCGACGAGCGCGGGCAGGCGCTCGGTCAGCCGGTCGGACGCGTCGAGGCTCGCGGAGCCCATCTCCAGCAGGCCCACCACATCCTGCTCGATCCGGATGGGCGCGTACGCGAGGGTCCGGATGCCGAGCGCCCGGAATGCGCGGCTCAAGGGCTGGCCGCGCTCTCCACGCCACGTCTCCACCCAGGGACCCTCGGTCGCACGTTCGCGCAGGTGCTCGGCCCGCGCTTCGCCGAGCCGCTGGCGCGCGAGGGCGCGGCCGTCCGCCGCCGCGACGCCGAGTGGAGTGGCCCCTCCAGCGGGATCGAAGGCGAGGAGCACGGCCGCGCTCGCCTCGGGCAGCCCGACGATCTGGCGGCACACGGCGTCGGCCGTCTCCTCGGGCGTGGCCTGTGGATGCAGCGCGGCGAGGGCCTGCGCGATCTGCGCCCGCTCGCGAGCCCGGGCCTGCTCGTGCGCTAGCGCCTCGCGCTCGACCGTCACGTCGCGCTTCACCGCCACATAGCCGTCCAGGGTGCCGCCGGCGTCGTGGACCGGCGAGATGACTGTTTCCTCGGTGAAGAGCGAGCCATCCTTGCGGCGGTTGACGAAGTCCCCCACCCAGGGCCGTCCGTCGGCCAACGTCTGCCACATCGCCTGGTAGAAGGCGAGGTTGTGTCGCCCGCTCTGCAGCAGGCGCGGGTTCTGGCCGCGGACCTCCGCCGCCGCATAGCCCGTGACGCGCTCGAAGGCCGGGTTGACGTACTCGATCCGGGCCTCGGCGTCGGTGATGACGATCGACTCGGGCGACTGCGCGATGGCCGTCGCCAGTCGGCGCAGCTCGGCCTCGGCGTCGGCCGCGGCGATCCGCGTGCGCAGGGCCCCGACGCCGTAGGAGAGGTCCGCAGCCAGCTCCTCAAGAAGGGCGACCTCCTCGGGGCCGAAGGCGTCGGGCTCCGCCGCGTAGATCGTCAGCGCACCCAGGACGCCGTTGCGCCCTCGGAGCGGGAACGCGGCCGACGACGCGTAGGCGTGTTTGAACGCCTCGTCCCGCCAGGGCGCCATGAGGGGGTCGTTCGCGATGTCGCGCAGCACGACCGTGCGGTCTTCCCTGACCGCTGTGCCGGTCGGTCCGCGACCCGTCGGGACATCGTGCCAGCTCACGCGGATGCTGGTGAGATAGCCGTCCTCGTGCCCGGCGTGGGCGATGGGCCGCACCGTCCCCGCCTCGTCTTCGTCGCGATAGCCCACCCACGCGAAGCGAAAGCCACCCTGTTCGATCGCTGCCTGACAGATGGCCTCCATGAGACGGATCTCCTGCTCGGCCCGCACGAGGGCCTGGTTGGCGGCGCTCAAGGTGCGCTGGGCGCGGTTGACCCGCGCGAGGGCGGCTTCGACCCCTCGCTGCTCGGTGATGTCGCGCGCCACGCCCTCGAGGGCGGCGGGTTCGCCGGCCTCGTCGAGCACGAGGCTGCTGCGCTGCTCCAGCCACACCCAGTGACCATCCGCATGGCGGATGCGCAGGACGAAGGTACCGGCCTCGCGCGACGCGACCTGGAGATCCATCAGCGCCCGGTCCTCGGGATGGATGAGCCGGAGGAGGAGGTCCGGGTCGGCGTCGAACGCGGCGGGCGGATAGCCCAGCACGTGTTCCACCGCCGGGCTCAGGTACTCGAAGGCGGGCGTCGGGTCGAGCGTGTAGCGGAAGATGATGTCCTGGGCGTGCTCGGCGAGCAGCCGGTAGCGTCGCTCGCGCGCCGGCAGCTCCGTCGCCTGCTGCGCCTGGAGCGCGTCGTATCGGTGCAGCTGGGCCGTCAGCAGTCCGCCCGCCACGGCGACGACCCCTGACCGTTCAGCCTCTCAGCGAGGCTCAGAGCCTCGGGGCAGGGGACCAGGAGGTCAACGAGCCGGTCGCCGAGCGTGGTCGAACGCACCGCGGCTGAGACAGAGAGACGCTCGATCGCTCGTGCCGAGCGTGCGGGGTGGCCTCGGTTGGAAGCAGACGCTGTTGCCGGAGCCGCAGCAGTGGTCCACACAATGGGACCATCCTGCGGTCCGGCCTGCAGGATGGCCATGGCCCGAACGTACCAGGGCACTACGACCCGTAGCCGGTGGCGTCCGGAGTTGCGTCAGCCGCTCACCGAAAGGTCGTTCCCGACCTTCTTGCTCTTCTTCCACTCCTGGAGCACCCGGATCACCTCGTGCGTCGGGTCGGCGCCCAGACCGAGCACCATGCCCGTCAGCGCGACGCCGAGGAAGGGCAACAGCTCCTGCTGGCCGACCCTCCACCCCCCGATGGTCGCGCCCGCGGCCGCCTGGAAGATGTCCAGGCCGAGGATGCCCGCGGCGGTCATGCCGATCAGGCCGCCCGCCCAGATGCTGATCACCCGTCGACTCGGGTTGTCCTTGAACGTCGCCACGAAATCCGCCGCGCCCGCGGTCACCTGGCTGGCGACGGCCGCGGCATGCGCGATCTGCGGTTCCGCCTGTCCGTAGCGCGTCTTCAGTTCGCCGGCGACCTGTGACGAGGCGGAGGCCAACAGCCGAAAGCGCTGGTTGCCCGGCGCGAGCGCCAGGATCTGGTCGCGCTGCTGCTCCCAGCTGGTCCGCCGAGTCTCGAGCTGCTGGATCTGGGCGTCGATCCTCTTCCAGGTGTCCGTCGCCGTGTCCACCGCGCCTCGGGCGGTCTCGAGCCGCGTCAGGGCGTCGTTGAAGAGCGAGCCGGCCGAGTCGGTGACCGACGCCTCGAGCCGTCCGACCTCCTCGGCGAACTCGTTGAGGGGCCACCACGCGCTCTTGGCCTGACCGATCAGCGTCCAGCCGACCTCGAGGGTGCGCTCGATGCCCACCGCTACGAGCCCCGCGATCGTCAGCACCGCGGCCGCGTCAGTGAAGCCGGTGTTGGGCCGCGCCGACGTCTGGGCGACAACTGCCGCCACGACCAGCGAGATCCCGACCGCGACAAGGTATGGCAGCGCCGCCCGCCACGACCCAGCCAGGGGCTTCATCGCCGCACTCCCTCCCGTGAGTCCACTATGGGCTGCTCCGCCCCGCCTGTCGACGAGAGATCAGGACAGCACCGTGTGCCTCACAGCAGAAGTATCCGGGCACGTCACAAGGGCGGCGGGAAGGCGCCGCGCGATGCGCCGTCGGACAGAGCACGTACCCTGCAGCGGCGATGAGGCCATTTCGTGCTCAGCCCACACCATGTCTCGATGGTGCGGCAGTTGCCGATGCGGGGCACAACGCCGATCACGCGTCATCCCGGTGGCGGTGGGCGGCGCGAACGCGGCTCGCCACCCGCAGCCGGAGGCAGGGCGCGTCAGCGGGCGACGCGGCCACCTCCGCCGGGTGGCCCTTGGCGGCTGCCCGTTCCACGCTCACCATCGCGACTGGCGCGCTCCGCGTGGGCGCGGTGCCTGGAGGGCTTCTCATGGGCTGGCGGCGCAGACTCCTCGCCATCGCCGTGCTGGGCATCCTGCTGGTGTCCGCCGTCCCCGTGGCGGCGGAACCGTGGCCGGTGTCCTCGCTGCCGATCTTCGCCAGGGCCGCGCCGGGCGTGACCAAGATCGGCCCCTTCACCTCCGAGCCCACCAAGCAGGTCGGCCTCCGCGAGTACGTGACCTGGCGCTTCGCCACCGACCCGCTCCTGGCGTGGGGAGACCTCACGATCGAGCTCGCCGACAAGGGCGCGAACGGCGCGTGGGGCCCGTTCCACAAGGTGACCACGGTCATCATCGACGACACGGGCGTGGCCTACTACGCCATGACGTCGTCCATCCCGCGCTGGGTATCCATCCGTGGGTTGGTCCCCGGGGCTCGCTCGCTGACGACAGCAGACAGCCGGTCGGAGGGTGTACAGGCCCGCTGGATGGCCGCGCCGCCCCGCCCCGTGCCACTCACGGGAGGCACCGCGATCTCACCCTCGACGACGTTCACTGCCGCAGTCAAGGTAGCGGCGCTCGGACAGACCGTCACCTGGCGCTGGATGGGCCCGCCGACGACACTCGCGCACCAGTGGGCCGCGGTGTGGATCGCGGAGCGTGCGCCGAGCGGCCTGTGGGGTCCCTTCAGCGAAGGGGGCGGACCTGGCCTGATCCAGTTCGACGCACACGGCGTGGCGACGTACCAGGCGCACTCCGCGACGCCGGCCTGGATCTCCGTCCGGATCTACCTGCCCGCCGGCAGCCCACCGGTCCCGGAAACCTGGTCGGACGCCCTGCAGGCTCGCTGGCGGTAGGCGGCGTCGGGATGCGGCTGCCTGACTGACAGGCGAACATCCCCCACTTCAGGCGCCGGTCACCTCCGACCTCATGCGCGGATGGTGAGGCAGCGCCCTCTGCGACCTGGACGGGCTCTCCCGAGTCCGGCCTGTCAGGTTTCTCGGGTCCGCGTCGGCGTCGGGTGCGCCACGCGAGGAGGTCGATCCACCGTCGCGCAAGCCAACCTGAGCGCCGACGGGGGCACATGGGCGATCGCGGTGCGGCGCTTCTCGATGTCGGACGAGCGGCACCGCAGCGCGCCTTCGTCGAGGAACTCGAGACGCTCCTCCATCAGACTACCGTCGATCGGGTGGCGCCCTGGGACCTCCCCGCCTGAGGTCCCCTGCGGGACGGCGCGGCCCGCATCGGGCGTCCAATCATCCCATGCGCGGCCGGCCTCCCGCCCGCTGCCGCCAGCGGCTCTTCCAATCCCCACGTCCCGCCGCATGGCGGAGACGCTCGGCATGGTCTTGGGTGGTTGGGGGGGGAGAGAGAAGCGAGCGGGGGCTCGACGCCCGAGGCGATCCATACTCCAATCGGGGGAGTCCGCCCGCTCAAGGGGAGTGGTACCCCCTCGTGGGCCGTGGGTCAAGGTGCCGGTTGGAGCGATCAATGCATACGGCGGGGCACCGGCCGTGGTCGCGACGGCCGTACACTGCTGTGGTTCACGGAACGCACCACAGGCTGGTGTCCAGACGCGCAACAGAGCTGCGCGATCTCAAGGGAGTGCGGGATGGCGAAGAAGAAGCCCAAGAAAGACAAGAAGCCCAAGAAGGACAAGAAGGGGCAGGCGGCGACGGTCGCCCCGACCGCGGAGGCGCCGCTCGCGCAGGCTGCGACACCGTCAGGCAAGAAGCGCTGACGTCCGGTCGGGGTCTGCCGTGACCAGGGGCGCAGCTGGAGACGCCGCAGCTGCGCGCCCGAGCCGCCCCGGGCAGCCGGCGTGCCAATATCCGGTCGTGTCGATGCGCGGCCACGTGGCCTGCGCGTGGCCCGCGCGCGCGTATCGCGTCACGGGCATGGCGGCCGGGGGCCGGACGAACCGGCTGATCCTGCTCTGCCGGCGCCACCTCGCCGAGGTGCTGGCCGCCGGCTACCAGGTCAGTCGCGCGGCGCCCGAGGCGCTCGGCTGCGAGCACCGGGTGACGGGCCACGCCTGCGGGGAGCCGGCCCGGGAGGTCCGCGTGGAGGGGGCGCTGGCAGGAGTCCTGCGGCTGTGTCCCGTGCACGAGGAGGCCCTCGCGAACTCCGGGGTGCGCGTCATCGACCTGCCGGCCATCGCCCGGGTCCGCGCCAGTCGGCGTGCCGGCTGACGTCAGGTAGCCGGGGCAGTTCCCAACCATCGGGTCGTCGGGCGGCCCGAGGCCAGCGCCCGCGCCTCTCGGGCAGCCGCGGCACCATGAGCAGATCGTGCCGGGCGGCCTGACCGCGGGAGCGTCGTGCCCTCAGGTCGGCCGAGGCTGTCGTGCTGGCGTCGCGGTGCCTGGACCGCGCGGGAGAGTCAGCGACCCCTGCGCTCACCTTCTGGCGGGCTCGCCCCAAGACGCGATTTGCTGCACAGAGACGGCGACCAGGAGGATCACCGCCGCGTGGGCGATGCGGACGCCAGCGTGATGCTGCGATGGCCTTGCCAAGTTCAGGTCGTGAACCTCCCAGAGATGGGCGGTCGTCACTGGACCAGAGGTTCCAGCCGTTGGCACCGACAACGACACTTCGGTACCTCGCTGCTATGCGCCACGTGAGGTGGTGAAAGGGAGTGCTCGCTGCCACTCAACGGGCGGGACCGTCGGCACTGGAGACGAGTC
Source organism: Chloroflexota bacterium (assembly GCA_021777365.1). The sequence goes on from JAJYDP010000171.1 coordinate 8,701, forward strand.
GGTCACCATCCTCCAATGGTGTACGGGTGCCGGCGCGGGTGCGCGTAGCATGAGG
>JAJYDP010000172.1 GCA_021777365.1 Chloroflexota bacterium
TCCTGGTCGCGATCGCGGGGCCGCTGACCAGCCTGCTGCTGGCGGGCGCCTGCTTCCTCGTCGCCGCGGCGGTCGGCGACCCGCGCGTGGTCGCCCTGTTCCGCTACCTCGCCCTCATCAACGCACTGCTCGGAGGCTTCAACCTGATCCCCGGCTTCCCCCTGGATGGGGGCCGCGTGCTGCGTGCCGTCGTGTGGCAGCTCACCGGCAGCATGCGCCGGGGTCTCGAGGTGGCGGTGGGCGCCGGACAGCTGGTGGGCTACGTCTTCATGGTCCTGGGCGTCCTCCTGGTCCTCAGCGGCAACGCGTTCAACGGGATCTGGATCGCGGTCATCGGCTGGTTCCTGCAGGGGGCAGGCGCCGCGCAGCTCCGGCAGGTGCGCTCCGAGGAGCGCCTGACGGGCGTGTCGGTCCGCGACGTCATGCGCCCCGACACGAGCGCGATCGAGCCCAACGCCTCGGTCGAGGACCTGGTCGAGGGGTACCTGGTGCCGGGCAACCGGCGCGCCGTTCCAGTCGTCGCCGGGGACCGCCTCGTGGGGATGGTCACGCTCGGCGACATCCAGGCGATCGCGCCGCAGGCGCGCGCGTCCACCCGCGTGGTCGACGTCATGGGTGGCCGTACGGGTGTCACCTCCGTGGGGCCGGATACCCCGCTGGCCGCAGCGCTGGAGGCCATGCTCGCGGGCGACTTCGAGCAGCTGCCGGTGCTGGAAGACGGGCGGCTCATCGGTGTGCTCGGCCGGGCGGACATCATCCGGCAGATCCAGCTGCGCGAGGCGCTGCACCTCGAGTAGCCATGGCCGGTCGCTGTCCCGGTTCAGGCCGCCGCGGCGCTGACCGGCAGGCGGCCGAGGATGCGGCGCGGCAAGCCGGGTCGACTCGGCCCCGCGAGCTCGGCGGCCATCCTTCGACGGGCCGGGTACCTGGGCATCCGCTCCCCGTCGGCCCACGCTGCGCCCAGGAGGCGCGGAATGGTCAGGGCGTGATCCGGACCTCCGCCTCGACCTCCACGGGGAGGTTGAACGGCAGCTCGGCCATGCCGACGGCGGAGCGGGCGTGCGCGCCGACCTTGCCGAACGGGCGCGAAGGGTAGCCGGATCCCGGGTGGCGCCTGGACCGGCTCAGGGAGCCCGAGACCCAGCTGCCGCAGCCTCGCCTCGATGCGGATGACGATCCTCCTCTGACGAATCTGGAGGCCCGGGACGATTGCGGGCCACACGGGGTAGTTGCTCCTCACCGCCCGCATCAGCGAACCCGAAACGCCGGACCGTGGCCGGGGATCACGACGTCGGCGGCGGCGAGGATCCGCTCGCGTCCGCGCTCGATGGCGTCCTGGTCGACGCCCCGCGGGTCGATCTCGGGCGTCCGGTCCTCCCGCCACCACAGATGCGTCAGGGCGTAGACCGCGTCGTCCGCCTCAACGATCAGCGACGCGTCTTCCCGGGTGTGACCGGGCGTCAGCCATAGGTGGGTGTGCGGGCTCAGCGCGTGGCCGTCGCCCTCGTGGTCCAGCCACTCGTCGTCCCGGTACCGCGCCCAATAGTCGACCACCTCGGCGTGCGGGAAGAGCGCGACGTTCATGGTGTGATCCGGGTGATGGTGGGAGAGGAAGACGTGTGTCACCGCCTCCGGCGGTACCCCCAGCGCGGCGAGGGGATCGAGGATGAGTGAGCGGTGTGCGACCATCCCGGGGTCGGCCACGATGCGCGCGTCCCCGTCGCGCACGAGCACGACGCTGCTGGCGACGCGGTCGCCGGCGTACCCGGCATGGAGCAGATGCACGCTTGTCATCGGGTCACCTGGTGCGATCGTACGGCGGCGCCATCATGCCACTCGTCCACGTCATCGACCGCAGGCCGCAGCTCCTCGAGGCGATCGCCCGGCTGTCCGTCGTATGCAACCTGGCCGCCCCAGGCGTCCCAGACCGAGCGCGCCCAGAGCTCGACGAGTACGGCGTGCCCATCGAGCGAGCCGATCCGGGCCCCGGCCGCGACCACATCTCCGACCGTCAGGGCACCGGTCACGACTGGTCTCTGGAGGTCCGGCCAGGACACGTCGGGTAGCCCACGCGGATGCGGCCGGTGCGAGGTCCAGCGCCCGGTGCGAGGTCCAGCGCCCGGTGCGAGGTCCAGCGGCCGGTGCGAGGTCCCGCGGCCGGTGCGAGGTCCAGCGGCCGGTCAAGCGGGATGCCTCCGGTTGACGCTCGAAGACCACAGCCCGGGCAGATCGAGAGCGTCATGGCCACGCCGCTGGCTGTCGGCCAGCGACCCCGTTCGTCGTGCCGGACTGTGCCCGGCCGATGAGCGCTCGGGCTGCCGGGCCGATCGGTCCTGCGGTCCGCCACGCCAGCGCGAGGCGTCCGCGCATGGCGGGACGCGTGACGGCGATCGCGTGCAGCTCCGGGTGGGCCAGGGCAACCGATTCGGGCAGGATGGCCACGCCGAGGCCTCGGCTCGCGAGTTGGGCCAGGATGCCCAGGTTGCTGGCCTCGAGGGCGATGTTTGGCTCGAAGCCCGACCTGGCACAGGCGTCGTCGAGGCACGAACGGAGGCCTGTGCCTCGCGGAAGGCTCATGAGCGCCCGGTCCCGGATGGCGTCGAGCGTGATCGTCTTGCGTGCCGCCAGCGCGTCGCCCTTGCCGACGGCGGCGAACAGCCGTTCGTCTGCGACCAGCTGGATCTCGATCCCTGGTGGCGTGGCCGCTCCCAGGCCAACGAACGCGAGGTCGAGCTGCCCGCTGTGAAGCCCTGCGATCAGCGCATCGGTGTTGGCCTCCGAGAGGGCGATCTCGACGGCCGGGTGGTCCCGGTGGAAATCGGCCAGCAGGTCGACCAGGTCGAGGGACGAGCAGGCGACCACCATCCCGACGGCAACGCGCCCCCGCACGAGCCCGGTGAACTCATCGACCGCGAGTCGCGCGCCGGCGGCCGCCCCGAGGGCCGCTCGGGCGTAGCGCAGCACGGCCGCGCCTGCCTCGGTCACGCGCACCGCCCGGCCCGAGCGGTCCAGCAGGTCCTGGCCGAGCTCTCGTTCGAGCTGGCGGATCTGGGCGCTGACCCCCGGCTGGGCGACGTGGAGCCTGGCTGCGGCCCTGGTGAAGCTGGCCTCGTCCGCCACCGCGACGAAGTACTCGAGCTGTCTCAGTTCCATAACCAGGGATGCTAGCAGCAAGAAGAATCAGGTCTTTGACTTCTAGTTGCGTGGACCGCAAGGTGGCGTTGACAGTTCGAATGCAGCGACCGACGGTGCCTTCCGTCGGCGTTGGCGGCCTGCGGACACGTGTCCGCAGGTTCCGAGCGACGAAGACGAGGTCGACGATGACGGGTGAGCGCGAGCGAGCGACCAAACCGGAGGATCTGACGCGGCTGTTCGTGGATCGGACGAATGCCGGCGACGCCGAGGGGCTCGCCGCGCTCTATGAGCCCGACGCTGTGGTGGCGTACCCGCCCGGGCAGTTCACGGTGGGGCGGGCAGCGATCCGGGCCCTGTACGAACAGATGCTCGCTGCCGCACCCCACTTCCGTATGGAGGAGCCGCTGCCCACCTTGCAGATCGGTGACCTCGCGCTCACCTCCACCCCTGCGCTCGACGAGGCTGGAGCGAGAGCCCAGGTCGTGCGGCGCCAGCCCGACGGAACCTGGCTGCGCGTGCTCGACCGGCCCGACTTCCGCGGCTAGTCTGGCTGGACTTTCCTCGACGCCGGTTGGTACTGCCACCCGTGGCCTGCGCGGCAGTGCGGTCACCTCCGGGTGCCTCAACGGGCGTTCAGCTGCGGAATCCCGGTCATGCTCAGCCTGCCCACCGCTTGCGGCAAGTGCTGGAGGAACGTGCCTCGGTATCCACGCACGGGAGATACCGAGGCACGCCGAGCTCGCGCCCGATGCCCGGATGGAGGAACAGGCGAGCATCTACGGGTGGCGACGCATCCGCGGGCTCGTCCCCGCACCAGACGGACGCCGGCGCCCCGTGGCCCGTGGCCCGTGGCCCGTGAGCACCAGCGTGAAGGGCAGGGCCTGACTTGCTCGGCTGATGCCATCGCGTGGGCGGGATCGAGCGACAGACGGGGATCCAGTGGCAGCACGCGCCCGTGCTTGTCGCTCAGCAGGGCGTCGGGAATCGTGGTCGGCCGGGCCGAGGTGGTTCCGGCAGGCGCGGTCCTCGCCGTCCGCTCCGGACGCGGGAGCACGTGCCAACAGGATGTTCACGCGCCGTTCACGGGCCGAGGGTAGAACGGCGGCGTGGTAGATGGTTCGATGTGGACGTGGCCCGGGCAGTCGGCACCGGGGCGACCGGGAGACCGATATCGACGCTGCTCCGGGAGCGAATGATGGACTGCGAGTCGTGTGGTCGGTACCGCCCATCCGCTGAGATCGCGCCGGTCCGCGGCCCTGCCGGGCGCCTGCTGATGGTCTGCGCCAGGTGCCGGCGGCTGGCGACTCGCCGCCGAAAGACCGCGCCGGGGGAGCAGGTCCCGCCGTCGGCCGCCATCCGCACGGTCGCCCCCACCACCTCGCGCTGACGCGCCGCGTTCCCCGGCAACGCCGTCGGCCCCAGGCCCGATCACCGTATCGCGTGCGCCCATTCCGGGCATCTGTATTGCGAAGGAGCCTCCCATCGAAGCGCGTCTTCTGCGCGTGCCCGAGGCCCTGCCTCGACCGCGTCTCCTCGCCTGCGACATCGACGGCACCATCCTCGACGCTCGCGGCACCCTCCGTCCCGCAGTTAGCGATGCCATCGCCCTCATTGCAGCCTCGGGAGTCGAGGTCGTGCTCGTCACGGGCCGCTCGCCCTGGAGTGGCGTCCCCGAGCTTGCGGTCCGGCTCGGCCTGCCAGGCCCCCACATCACGATGCAGGGCGCGCTCATCTCGGTGCCAGCGACCGGCACGATCCATCGTCTCCGGGCCCTCCCGGCGGCGCTCTATCGAGACGCCATCCGGCTTGCCGACGAGCTTGGCATCGACCCGGTCGTCGGACTGCTCGACGGGCACCGGGCCGAGCGTCTGCCCGAGGGGGTCGACTTCATCGTTCCGCCGCAGGAGGGACTCCGGTTCCGATACGTGGCCGACCTGGAGCGGCTGGTGGATGATGGCCCCGTGCGCATCTTCCTGCCCACCGGCCCGGAACGACACCGCCGTGTCCGGCTCGCCGCGCGCGAACGCCTCGCCGGTCGGGCCTCGCTGGTGTGGAGCGACCTCACAGGGATCGAGATCCTGGCGCCGGGCACCAGCAAGGGCGAGGCGGTCGCGTGGCTTGCCGCCAGGCACGGCATCGGGCTCGACGAAGTGGCGGCCGTCGGCGACGCGCCGAACGACCTCGAGATGTTGCGGGTGGCGGGGCGCTCCGCCGCGATGGGCACGGCCCCGGGCGAGGTCCGTGCGGTCGCCGACATGCTGGTCCCGACGTCGGACGAGGACGGCGCCCTCGATGCCTTCGCCTGGTTCTTCCCGGAACTCGCCGTAGGCCGGCCGGCGCCCCACGGTCCTCCGCGTTGCCGGTGACCGAGGTTGGCCTGCCGGCTTGATGGGGCGATCTCCTGATGTCCGAGGACGAGCTCGGCGACATCGTCCTGCTGCGACGCGTGCCGCGGACGGCGACCGCCCGCGCGATCACGCCGACGAGCGCCTGCGCACTGGACGCGGACGCGTTCGCGGCCGCCGTGACCGGCCACGCGACCGCATCGGCCACGGCCGAATCGCTCGTCAGCGAACGGCTGGGTGCGTCACCGGCGTGACGGTCGGCAGGAGCGGTCAGCCCCGGCGACCAGCAGACCGCGAGCGGCGTCTCTCGGTGATGTCGAGCTCGAGCAGCGCGTGTACCGCGTGCTGGCCCTGCGCCAGGTCCAGCCAGTCGTTCAGCTGTCGCTGCAGCCCTGGGAAGGGCACCAGGCGGTGCCCGCGCGGGTTCCTGCTCACGGTGCGCGTGCCGCCGACTCGCTCCGGGCGGACGTGCGCACCGCCACGAGCCGCTCCACGAGCCCCAGGCGGCTGCGTTCGAGGGTCTCGATCTCGAGCCCGGCCGGCGCCAGGTGATCGAGAGGATCGCGCAGCATGTGATCGCCGTCCTGGCGGACGGCGATCGGCTCCCACAGCCGCTCGACGAGTCGCACGACGGCATGGGGACTGCGCACATGCTCGAGGGCCAGCAGGCGGCCGCCGGGACGCAGCACGCGGGCCGCCTCGAGGATGGCCCCTCGTTCGTCGGGCACGGTGCACAACACCAGGCAGAAGACCACCGTGTCGACGCTCGCGTCCGCGGCCTCGAGCGCCATCGCATTGCCCATGCGGAGCGTGACGTCCCGGCCGAGCGCGGTGGCCCGGGCACGCGCGGCGGCGAGCATCACCGGGCTGAGATCGATGCCTGTGAGCCGGACATCCGGCGGATAGTGGGCCAGCGTCAGCCCCGTGCCGATGCCCACCTCGAGCGTGTCGCCCCGTGCCCGCGAGGCGAGCCACCGGCGAGCATCGCCGAAGAGGAACCCTCCGTCACGGGGCGTCAGCGCGTGGCCTCGGCGATCGAAGATCGCGCGCACCCGTTCCGTTTCGGCCTCGATCGGTCTCACGCCGCGCAGGGTACTGCCGGCGAGGGCAAGGGCTCAGGGCTCCGACGATGCCGGGCGCGCGGCCCGACGCCGCCACGGGCGGGTCAGTTGTCGTCGTTCGAGTCCTACCTCGTCGCCGGCTCTGCCTCATCGTCCTCGTCCGACGTCACGGCCCACGCGACGCGCCGGAGCGCCTCGGCCTCGAGCACCGCTTCGGCGTGCTCTTGCTCAGACTGTGCGCCCTGGCTCCGACGGCTCGCGTCGGCGAACGACTGCAGCGTCTTCCGCAGCGCCATGATGCGACGCTCGTCCCGATCTTCGTCCGCCAATGTCGCTTCTCCCAGCGCTGGTTGCCCCTCGGCATCGTACTGCCTCGGCGACTTGTGCCTCATCCCCGCTCCGCCTGCGAGCTCGCGTAACAGACCGCTGACGAACTTCTAACGTTCCCGCGCGCGTCAGCGCCCCTCCCGGCGCGCGAGGATGCCGGCATGGCCACTGCCTCCGATATCCTGCTGCCGTCTGCTCCGCATCCCGTCGTGCTCCGCAGCCGCGCCCGCGTCGTGGAGCGCATTCTCACCGGTGCCGCACCGGTGCCCCCACCGTGGGTCGCGCCCCCCTTCGTCGCGCGTGTCGAGCTGATCCGCTCGCAGCTCCGTCCCATCCGATCGGTCGCCATGCTCCTCGCGAGCTACGACCGCGAGGCCGGGCGCATGAGCGCCCAGGCACGCGCGATGGGTGGCCGCGATGCGGGCCTCGACACGCCGCTCGAGCTCGCGTATGCGCTGCGTCTGATCGAGCTCGAGACGGGCATGGACCAGGCGCCGTGGACGATGTCGGTGCGCCGGGCGGCCGAGTCACGCTATCGAGACCGCGCCGACCCCTAGCACGATCGCGGGCCGGCCCGGACGCGCCCGTACGTGACGCAGCCCGTCGCTGCATGGTCCTCGCTCCGCCGTCGCCTCACCCCCTGATCTGGCCCCCGGCTTGCGCCAGACGCGAACAGGCCCGCCGGCGGCGAGATTGCGGTCAGGATCCCGGTCGTGGCGAGCCGCGTCATCGCCGACCCATCCGCGGCCGCAGGCGCTTCCTAGCAGGCGAGTGCGGCGTCGACCGCCCCGGCGAGGCCGAGGGCCTGATCACCGCCGGTTGAGCGGGCCCGCCGGTGCGGCGCGCGTGACCAGGGGGTGCCGCCGATGCCCATCGTGACGATCGCCCGCGAGACGGGGGCCGGCGGGGCCGACGTCGGCCGCCTCCTGGCCGACCGTCTGGGGGCGGACCCCGTGGACGGCTCGCTGATCGAGGAGGTCGCGGGCGAGGACGAACAGCCCCGCTCCGGCAACGCGGTGATCGTCGGTCGCGGGGCCTGCTTCGTGCTGGCGGACCTGCTGGACGCGGTCCACGTGTTCCTGTGCGCCCCGCTCGAGGTGCGCGTGCGCCGGCTGGTCGCGCGCTGGGGCACCGACGAGGCCAGCGCCCGCCGCCGGCTGCTGGTCGACGACGCCCGGCGCCGCGTCTACGTCCAGGAGGTGCACGGCCGGGAGTGGCGCGACCCGCTCAACTACGACCTCGCGATCGACACCGGCCGGGTGGACTTCGAGGAGGCGGCCGAGGCGATCGCGCTGGTCGCCGCACGACGGTGATGCTCGGGCTGACCCTCGACGTCGCGGGCGCCGCCAGGGGCATTCGGCTGCTGGCCCTGCGGTCTCCGCGCGCTCGAGGCAGGGGCGCAGGCCGATCGCCTCGCTGATGCGCAGCCCGGTGACCGCGCCGCGAATCGAGCCGGTCGAGCGGGTGGCGGCGAGCGACGCCGCCCAGGCCCGGGCGGGCTCGAGGCCGACATCGGCCAGGGTCTGGGTCGCGGGATCGCCGCCCAGGAAGCGCCGGTAGCTCGCGATCGACCAGCTGCACTGCTCGAGCGTGCGGGGAGAGAGGCGTTGCGCACGGCAGTCGGCGAAGAACGCTGCGGCGACACGCTCGTGGGGACGCGGACGAGCGGCTCACGCATGGCGCACCGCACCTCGAGGGCGTGCGAACCCGTGGTCTGAGAACCGATCAGGGGACCTTTCTCCGAGTGGGGTTGCCCCGGTCTGACGGACATCCAGCATCGGCCGGAAGGGCCGGGAAAGGATGTCCATCATGGAGGCCATGGAACAGCAGCGACGCCCGCGTCGCGAGTTCAGCGAC
>JAJYDP010000173.1:0-5891 GCA_021777365.1 Chloroflexota bacterium
ATCATTTTCGTGTCAGATCAGGCCGGCCGCGCCGGAGAGGACGAAGACGGCGACGATCGGCCAACGGGCGTGCCGCGGGTCCGGCATGGCCCGTGCGGCGGCCGGCGTCAGCGGGCCCACGTCGTGGCCCGGTCCGTCACGCCCCCTGCCCAGGTCGCCCGCTCTCCTGGCTGGGCTTGGGGGCGCCCCCGGGATCCCACGGCTCGTTGGCCGCCGGCTCTCCCAGCGCAAAGCCCTCCGCCAGGAACCATTCCACGGTCTGCGCCAGTCCGCGTTCGAGCGTCACCTGCGGCGACCAGCGGAGCATGCGGCGCGCCTTCTCGATGTTGACCACCCGCCGGCGGATGTTGTCGATGTCGCGCCGGTCGATGTGCTCGGCCTCGCAGGGGCGCTCCATGGCCCCACAGACCAGACGCGCCAGCTGGTTCACCGAGGTCTCGATGCCGGTCCCCACGTTGAAGACCTCGCCTTCGGCCCGCGGGTGCACCGCCGCGAGCAGGGTCGCCTCGACCGCGTCGTCGATGAACGTGAAGTCGCGCGTCTGCTCGCCGTCGCCGTGCACCGTCAACGCCGTTTCCTGCCGCGCGCTGGTCAGGAACTTGGACACCACGCCACAGTAGGGGTTGTCGGGCCGCTGCCCGGGGCCGTAGATGTTGGAGTAGCGCACCACCGACACGGGCAGTCCGTAGCTCTCGTAGAACGCATGGCAGTAGAGCTCCCCGGCGAACTTGCTGACCGCGTACGGGGAGAGCGCGACGATCTCATCGTCCTCGTTGATGGGGATGCTGCGCGGGTTGCCGTAGATCGACGTCGATGAGGTGTAGACGACGCGCTCCGGGCGGGATTCGCGGGCCGCCAGCAGGACGTTGAGTGTCCCGCCGATGTTGGTCTCGAAATCGTCGCGCGGGTTCTTCGTGGAGGCGATGATGTTGCGCGCCGCCATGTGAAAGACCAGCGAGGCGTGGCGCACCAGGTCGCGCACCAGGGGCTCGTCCGTCACCGAGCCCACCACCAGCTGGGCCTGGGCCGGGACTGCCTCGGCCTTGCCGGTGAAGAGATCGTCGAGCACGGTCACGCGGGCGCCCGACTCGACCAGGCGCCGCACCACGCCCCCGCCCACGAAGCCGGCGCCGCCCGTCACCAGGACCCTGCGTCCGCCGAAGGATCGGTCCATGTTCATCGTCATCGCTTGATCCCCGTCCGCAGCAGCAGCGCCGGGCGGAACAGTCGCCACCAGTCCCGCAATCCGCGCATCTTCGTGTACCCCTCGCGGGGGTGGTACCGCACGGTCACCGGGTATTCCACCACCCGGTAGCCGCGCCGGATGGCGTTGAACAGCACGTACGGCTCGAGGTCGTAACTGTCGAGCCAGGGCTGATCCAGGCGGATCGCAGCGTTGTCCAGGATCGAGGCCCGGAAGATCCGGAAGCCGTTGGTCGCATCGGTGACGCGGCGCCCGACCAGGACGCTGAAGGCCAGGGAGTAGGCGCGCGTGCCGGCTCCGCGACCGCCGGTCGAGCCGATCACGCGGCCCCCGCACCGCCACCGGCTTCCCTGGACGTAGTCTGCTCCGGCCGCGAGGACGTGGTCGAGCGCTCCGGCGAGCTCGGCGGGCTCGTGCTGATCGTCGCCGGCAAGCAGCGCAAGCCAGGGCCGGTCTCGCGCCCGGGCCGCCAGGAAGCCATCGCGGATGGCGGCACCCACCCCGCCGCGGACGTCGTGCCGGATCACCAACGCCGCACCGTGCGCGCGCGCCTCATCGCCCGTGCCGTCGGACGAGCCGTCGTCCACCACGATAGCTTCGAACCGCCCATCGCTCGGCAGCTTGTCGAGCACCCGCCCGATCTTGCCCGCCTCGTTGAGGGCCGGGATGATCACCGCGACGAGGGGCTCGTCCTGCTTCTGGGCCGCCTGCGACGCGCGCAGCGCCTGCGCCTGAGGCGCCCCGCAGGTGGCGCCGGGACGTTCTGATTCGAGTGGCATTTCGGTCACGCCGCCAGAGTGCACGATCGAGGTGCGTCCGCGCAACACACCGAAGGTACCGGTGGCTGCTGCCCGGTTCACCCGCCTCGGAGGGCGTCCACCGAGCCGCGGGCGCTCGCAAGCGCAAGTCGACTGAACGGTCCCCATCGCAGCAGCACGAACGGCGCGGCAAGCACAACCGCGGCCTCCGGGTTGACCCCGATGAGCACCCCGACCGGCCAGCTCAACGCCAGGGCGTAGGCGCCGGCGAGCAGCCACCCGTGCGCCCAGGGACGTCTGATGCTGCCCGCGTCCCGAGCGAGGACGGCCACGGCGGGCAGCAGCATCGTCCCGTCGTACGACCACCCGCGCGGGCCGGCGAACAGCGCCAGGGCGCACGCGAGCGCCACGGCCCCGGGCGCATCCCACGTGCGCAACGGTCGGAGCGCGCCCATGATGACGAGACCGCCGATGACATACCCGACCAACGCCGGCCCGAGCAGGGCACCCTCGGCGCTGCCGTTGACGGACAGACGTCCCAGGAGGCCCGGCAGGCTCAGCGCCTGCCAGCCCACGGCCTGAAAGTCAATGGCTGTCTCCGACACGATGGACGCCACCCAGTGCGCCGGCCAGGAGAGCAGTCCGCCGCTGGCAATCACGCCCAGGCCGTACTGGACCAGGATCAGCCCGCCGGCGATCGCCACTGGGCGCCACGACCCGCGCCACGCCGCAAGCCCGATGAGTGGGAGACCCTGCTGGGGTCGGTAGGCGGCGGCCCCCAGCGCGAGACCGGCGAGTCGCCACCGGCCGCCGCTCAGGCCCGCGGCGGCCATCATCGCCAGGAGCAGCAGCACGGCGGAGTTCTGCCCGGAGATGACCCCGGCCACGGCGGGTGACCAGGCCAGGGTGCCCAGGATCGCCCAGCGCCTCGGAATCCCGTACAGGCGCGACCCAAGGACCGCCGCCCCGAGCAGCGCGGCCGCCTGCAGGATCACGTGGATGGCCGCCGCAAGGCCGTACGGCAGCCAGGTGAATGGAACATAGACCAGCGCCAGCGCGGGCGGATACAGGAAGGGCGTGGGCGCGAGGCCGTGCGTGGTCTCGTAGTTGATGACCGGGTGCAGATCCGCGAGTTGGGGAGTGAAGGCCAGCTTGCCTGCCGCGTAGAAGGAGGCGAAGTCCGTCCAGTGCCGCGCGGGCATCGTCAACAGGGGAAGCCAGGCCAGGACCGCCGCGGTGACGAGCCAGAGAGGAGCCCGACGGGCGGTCCAGAAGCCGCGCACCGAGGGGATCCCGCGACCGCGGGCCGCGGGTCCTGGTCTCGTCACGCGGGCTCCTCCATCTCCGGCCGTTCGGGAGTACGCCTAGGCTACGGGAAACACCGCCCGGGTCGCGCGGTTGCCTCGCGGGCGATACTGCGCTGGCGGGGCGAATGCGTGGGAGCGAGCGGATGCGCGAGGTGGCCAGCGATGCCGTCGTCATCGGGGCGGGCATGGCGGGCATGGCGGCAACGGATCACATGCTGCAGCGTGGCAGATCGGTCGTCCTCCTCGAGGCGGCGCCCTGGGTGGGCGGGCTGGCGCGCGCGATACGGGTTGGCGGCGAGCCCATCGAGCCCTACTACCACCACATCTTCCCGCAGGACCACGAGACGAGGGCCCTGATCGACCGGCTGGGCCTTGGTGACCGGCTGGAGTGGCGTGAGGGACCCATGGGGGTCATGCATGGCGGGCGGCCCTACCCGTTCGACAGCCCACTCGACCTCCTGCGCTTCACCCCGCTCACGCTGCCCGAGCGGCTCCGCATGGGGGTGGCGACGGTCGTCCAAGTGGTCCGGCCTGATCGCCGGCATCTTGACCTGGTCGCGGCATCCACCGACGCGCCACGCTGGTTCGGCCGGCGCGGGTACGAGACGCTGTGGCGCCCGCTGCTCGGGGCGAAGTTTGGGGACCATGCGGACTCGGTGGCGATGGCCTGGCTGGTGGCGCGCATCCGCCAGCGGGGCGGGTCTCGAAAGGCCGCCGGCGATCGCCTGGGCTACCTGCGCGGCAGCCTGGGCACGCTCGCGGAGGCCTACGCCGCCCGCCTCGCGGAGGGCGGTGCCGACCTGCGAACGTCGCGGAGGGTAAGAGAGCTGCTTCAGACGCCGGACGGCTGGCAGGTGGGAGTCGACGGGCCGGACGGGTCCGAGCGGCTGCTCGCCTCGACCGTGATCGCCTGCGTCAGCGGGCTCATCCTGGAGCGCATGGTGGAGTTGCCGCCGGCGTACAAGTCCGCCGTGCGGGCGATCCCCTACCGGGGGGTCGTGTGCGCGCTTCTCGAGCTGTCTCGTCCCTTGAGTCACTACTACTGGGTGAACGTGACCGACCGGCTGGGCCTTGGCTGCGTCGGGATCATCGAGCACACGAACTTCGTTCCGGCCGAGCGCTACGGGGGCCGCTCGCTGGTGTACCTGGCGCACTACGTGGAGCGCGACGGGCCGACCTGGCACGCACAGCCGGAGGCTCTGGTGGACGCGGTGATCCCCGCCATGCGCGTCCTCAACCCTGCGTTCGACCGGGATTGGATCCTGGCCGTGCACGTGAACCGGGACCCGTTCGCGCAGCCGGTGCCGCTCGTTGGCGGACCCATGCCTGGCCTGCCGATCGAGACCGGGTTGGCCGGCCTCTTTCACGCGAGCCTCGCCCACGTCTACCCGGACGACCGAGGTGTCTCCAAGGCGCTGTCCCTGGGCATGCGTGCGGCCAGCCTGGCCGACGCATTCGTCGAGGCCCGGAGCGACGGGCCGGCACGAACGGGCAGATGACGGGAGTCCGAGGCAGGGTCGGCGGGGCGCCGCCTTGCTCACCGCTCAGCGGTCTCCCTGATCGGCGAGTGCACGCGCCCTCCGGTAGCATCCGTCCTGGACAATCCCCGTACAGGTACCGAGGTCCCCGTTGGTCATCGTCGTGATGCCGGCGTACAACGCCGCGAAGACCCTCGAGCGCACCTACCATGACATCCCGCGCGACGTGGTGGACCGGATCATCCTGGTCGACGACGTCTCGAGCGACGAGACCGTGGAGATCGCGCAGCGCCTGGGCCTGGACGTGGTGGTGCATCCCCAGAACAAGGGGTATGGCGGCAACCAGAAGACGTGCTACCGCGAGGCGCTGGCGGCCGGCGCCGACGTGGTGGTGATGGTCCACCCGGACTACCAGTACGACCCGACGCGGATCCCGCAGGTGATCGCGCCGATCCTGTCGGGGCGGGCGGACATGGTGCTGGGGTCGCGGTTCCTGGGCGACCCGCTGGCCGGCGGAATGCCGCCCTGGAAGTGGCTGGCGAACCACTTCCTGACCGACGTGGAGAACATGGCCTTCGGACTGCGGCTCTCCGAGTACCACACCGGGTTCAGGGCGTACTCGGCGCGCCTGCTGCGCACCGTGGCATGGGAGCGCAACAGCGACGACTTCGTCTTCGACCAGGAGTTCGTGGCGCAGGTGGTGGCCGCCAGGTTTCGCATAACCGAGGTGGCCGTGCCTACGCGGTACTTCCGCGAGGCGTCGTCGGTGGGGTTCCGCCGGTCGGTGCGGTACGGGTTCGGGACGCTCGGCGTGGTGCTGCGGTTCGTGCTGCACCGGCGGGGCCTGCGGCGGGACGCACGGCTGGTCCCGCGAGTTGCTGAGGCGGCGGGGGTTGAGCGCCGGCCGGAGCCGGAGCGGCCGGCCTCCCCGTGAGCTCGCGCCTGCGGGCCCTGGTCGGCTTCGGCGTCAGCCTGCTGATCGTCGCGTTCCTGCTCTGGGAGATCGACCTCGGGCGGGTGGTGGCCGTTCTCGGCCGCAGCCGGGTCCAGCTGCTGCCGCTGATCCTGGTGCCGTTCGCGGTGGACCTCTCGCTGCGCACGGTGCGCTGGCACATCCTGCTGGCCCGCGAGCCCCGGCCCGGGT
>JAJYDP010000173.1:5901-8702 GCA_021777365.1 Chloroflexota bacterium
TTCACCTACCTCGTGATCGGCTACCTGGCCAACAACATCCTCCCCGCGCGTCTGGGAGAGCTGGTGCGCGCGCACCTGCTCGGGACGCGCGAGGGCGTGGGTCGCAGCCGGGCGCTGGGGTCGATCGCCATGGAGCGCGCGCTCGACGTGGTGGCGGCCGCCGCGCTCGGGGCGATCGCCTGCGCCATGGCCGGCATCCACGGGGCCATCGTGGTCACCCTCGCCCTGATCGCGCTGGGGGCCGGGGTGGTGGTCGCGCTGGTCGCGTTGCTGCCGCACAGGATCGTGCGCCGGTGGCTGGACGCGATGGTCGCGCGGGCTCCGGCCGGGCTCCCGTCGCGTATCGCGGACATCGTCAGCCGCTTCTTCCACGCCCTCCTCGACGCGGCGACCCCCTGGCGCGTGCTCGTCGCGCTGGCGCTCTCGTTCGCCGCCTGGCTGGCCACCTCCGGGCTCTTCGCGGTCACGAGCGCGTCGCTCGGGATCTCGCTGCCGCTGGCCGGGCTGGTCGCGGTTGCCGTCGCCGCCAACCTGGGTGCGGCCCTGCCGTCCGCGCCCGCCGGGATCGGGCCGTTCGAGTTCGGGGTGGTGGTGATCGCGACCGCCCTCGGCCTCGACGCGCCCACCGCGCTGGCGTTCGGGATCCTGAGCCACGCCTGCACAGTGGTGCCGGTCTCGCTGCTGGGGGGCTACGAGCTGGGCCGGGTCCGCTGGGGGCTGGGCGCGCTGCGCGACGCCGGGCGGATCGATGGGTCGCTGGAGGAGGTCGAGCCGGCATGACACCGCGGACCGACGGTGTGTCGGAGGAGGTCGGGCCGGCGTGACGCGCCCGACCTCTGGCCGAGGGGGCGAGCCTGGCGGGTTCCGGACCCCCGGGATGCGGCTGCTCGTCACGGCGGGCGTGCCGCTCCTGCTCGTCCTGTACACGGTCCTCGTCGACGCCTGGATCGTGCCGACCGTGATCAACGGCGGGTGGTTCGACGCGGGGCGGCCGGACTTCTTCCTGATGGCCGACGCGTTCCTGCACGGCCGGCTCTGGCTGAACGTGGACTGGCGGCCGCCGATCAACGACATCATCGTGCTGGACGGCCACGTGTACGTCCCCTTCGCCCCGTTCCCGGCGTTCCTGTTCATGCCGCTGGTCGCGCTGATCGGCGTGGGACAGGCGATCGCGATCGAGCCGCTGGTGAACGCGTTCCTGGCCGGGGTGGACGTGGCCCTGGCGTGGGTGATGCTGGGTGCCTTCGGGGTGCGGCGCTGGGACGATCGTGGCTGGCTGACGCTGCTGTTCGGCTTCGGCACGGTGCTGTGGAACGTGACGGTGCGCGGGGGGGTGTGGCACACGGCCGAGATCATCGCCATGGGGCTGACGTTCCTGGCGCTGATCGAGACGCGCCGGGAGCGACCGCGGCCGTGGCTGCTGGGGCTCCTGGGCGGGGCCGCGTTCCTCACCCGCGCGACGCTGCTGTTGGCGCTGCCCTACTACGCCTGGGTGGTGGCGGGGCGCCCGACCGACCTGCCCGGACTGCGGCGCGCGCTGCGGGACGGCCTGGCGCCGGCGCTGCAGGTGGCGATCGCGTCGGTCCCCTTCGGGCTGGTCTTCTTCTGGTACAACTGGGCGCGCTTCGGCTCGCCGCTGGAGACCGGCTATGAGCTGGCCTCGCTGCCGAGGTTCCTGGAGACGCTGCGCGAGCAGGGGCTCTTCTCGATCGTCCACCTGCCGATGAACTTGGACTACCTGTTCCTGATGGGTCCGCAGGAGCTGACCTTGACGCCGCCGTTCTTCGTGCCGAGCACGCTCGGCATGTCCGTGCTGCTGACCAGCCCGGCGCTGCTGGTCGGGCTCTGGTCGCTGCTGCGCTCGTCCGAGGCGCGGGTGGTGGCGCTCACGGGGCTGCTGGTGCTGCTGCCCACGCTGCTCTACTACGGCGGGGGCTGGGTGCAGTTCGGGTATCGCTACCTGCTCGACTCGGTCCCCTTCTGGCTGGTGCTGTGCGCGATCTGGGCGTCCCGCCGCGGCGTGGGTTGGGTCTGGCGGCTGGGGATCGCGTGGAGCGTGCTGGTGAACCTGGGGCTCGCCTACTGGGCGTTCAACATGTGAACGGCGCCGGTGCCAGCGGCGGCGCGCCGGTCGGCGAGAATGGCGCGGCCATGAAGTCGACTCGGTTCGTCACGGCAGCCGTGCTGGCCTCGATCATCGCCGTCGGCTTCGCGCTGCGCGCGATCCCCGTGCTGGGCAACCCCTGGCCCGTGGGCGACGGTGGCCTCTTCTACACGATGGTCGGAGAGTTGCGGGCCAGCGGCCTGGCCCTGCCGGCGTTCACCTCGTACGACCACGCGGCGATCCCGTTCGCGTATCCGCCGCTTGCGCTGGAGCTGGCCGCGGCCCTCGAGTCCGCCACTGGAATCGCCCGCTCGGACATCTTCCGGCTGCTCCCGCTGACGTTCAGCGTGCTGTGCATTCCCGCCGTGTACCTGATCGCGCGGGAGCTGCAGGGGGACGGGGAGCTGCTGCGGACGCGCCCGCGGGCCCTCTTCGCCACCCTGGTCTACGCCACGTTCCCGTTCGCCTGGGAGTGGCTGACGATGGGCAGCGGCCTCACGCGATCGGTGGGCATGTTCTTCGCCCTGCTCGCGACCTGGCAGGGGCTGGCGCTGCTGCGAAACGGGCGGCACGCCGCCGTGGCTTCCACCGCCGTCCTGGCCGGGTTCGCTGTCCTCAGCCACCCGGAGTCGGGCGTGTTCGTCCTCCTCGCGCTCGGCACGCGGCTGCTCGTCGAGCGGTCGTGGCGGAACCTCCG